>JBFFWJ010000309.1:0-4911 GCA_041570315.1 Longimicrobiales bacterium
CCCGGGAGCCCCACGAGGATCGCGAGCACCACGATGCGCTGGTCGTAGCTCCGTCGCTTCCACCAGGTGCTCAGGGGACCCCCTACCCGTCCTCGCCCTCACGGCGCTGCAGGCGGCGGTAGAGCGCGCTCCGGCTCAGACCCAGAGCCTCCGCCGCCCTGCTCACGTTGCCCTGATGGCGTTCGAGCGCCTTCTCGATGATGAGGCGCTCCGCCTCGTCGAGCGTGAGCTCGTCGAGCGCCATCGAGCCGTCCCCCCGCAGGCGCAGGCCGAGGTCCCCGGCCTCGATGCGCGAGCCGCGGGCCATGAGGAGCGACCGCTCCACCGAATGCTCCAGCTCCCGCACGTTCCCGGGCCAGGCGTGGCTGACGAGCGCCTCCATCGCGGAGGGGGAGAAGCCGTCGACGTCCCGGACGTAGCGGGCGGCCTGCTTTGCCAGGAAGTGCTCGGCGAGCAGCGGGATGTCCTCCCGGCGCTCGCGCAGCGGAGGAACCCGGATCTCCACGGTGTTGAGGCGATAGAGAAGGTCTTCGCGGAAATCGCCGCGCGCGACGCACTCGCCGAGGTTCGCGTTCGTGGCCGAGACGACGCGCACGTCCACCCGGCGGAGCTTCGACGAGCCCACCCGCTGGATCTCTCGCGTCTCCAGGACCCGCAGCAGCTTCGCCTGCTGCTGGGGCGGCACGTTGGCGATCTCGTCGAGGAAGAGCGTGCCCCCGTCGGCGAGCTCGAAGCACCCGACCCGGTCCGCCTTGGCGTCCGTGAAGGCGCCCTTCACGTGTCCGAACAGCTCGCTCTCGAACACGCCCTCGCTGAACCCCCCGGCGTTGACGGCGACGAGCGGCTTCGTGGCGCGGTGGGACACGGCGTGGAGCCAGCGCGCGACGACCTCCTTGCCGGTTCCGTGCTCCCCGGCGATCAGCACGTTGGCGTCGGAGGGCCCCACGCGCTCGATGAGCTCGAGCACGGGCTGCATGGCCGCGGACTCGGCGATCAGCTCGGGCGCGCCCTCCCCCTTGAGGCGGACGTTCTCTCCCTCCAGCCGCTCGCTCCGGCGCAGCGCGCGGCCGAGCTCGACCTGGGCCTGGATCGTCGCGAGCAGGCGATCGTTGTCCCAGGGCTTCTCGATGTAGTCCCGGGCCCCCCGCCGCATGGCCTCGACCGCACCCTCCACGCTGCCCCACGCGGTCATGACGACGATCGGGAGCGTCCGGTCGAGCTCGCGCAGCGTCGTCAGCAGGTCGAGGCCCTCCCGACCCGAGGTCGTGTCGCGCGTGTAGTTCAGGTCGATCAGGGCCAGGTCGAAGTCCCCGTTCTCGACCGCGGCGAGCACCTCGCCCGGCGACCTCGCGGTCGCCGCCTCGAAGCCCTCGGCCTTCAGCAGGATCCGCAGGGCCTCCAGCACGTCCGGCTGGTCGTCCGCGACCAGGATCTTCCCGGTCACGCCCGGAGGACTCCGCAGAGCGACGTCATTCGTCGACGATCCACCCGTCCTTGAGCTGGATGACCCGGTGCCCGTACGCGGCGTACTCCTCGTTGTGCGTCACCTGTATGATCGTGGTGCCTTCCCGATTCAGCTGCTTGAGGAGATCCATGATCATGCGGCCGTGGCTCGAGTGCAGGCTGCCCGTCGGCTCGTCCGCCAGGATCACCGCGGGCTCCGCGATGATCGCGCGCGCCACCGCCACGAGCTGCTGCTGCCCTCCGGAGAGCTGGCCCGGATACAGGTCCCTCTTCCCCACGATCTGGAAGCGGTCGAGCGCGTCGGCAACGATCGCCTGCCGCTCCTTTCGCTTCACGTTCCGGTACGAGAGCGGGATCTCGAGGTTCTCGTAGACGTTGAGGTCGTCGAGCAGGTGATACTGCTGGAAGACGAAGCCGATGTAGCGCTTGTTGAGCTCGATCCGCTCTCGCGGCTTCATCGCGTGCACCGGCTCGCCCATGAGGTGGTACTCGCCCCGCCATTCGCCGTCGAGCATCCCCAGGATGGAGAGCAGGGTCGACTTCCCCGCCCCGGACGGACCCATGATCGGGACTAACTCGCCCGAGTCGATGTCGGCCGAGATCCGGCGCAGCACGAAGGTCTCGCCGGCGCCCGTCTTGAAGGACTTCTCCACGTCGCGAAGCTTGATCATGCGGCCGTATCCGTTGCGTGCGACTCACCCAGCGCTGGACGGCGTGGCTCCGGATGGGGCCTTGCCGACCACCCATAAGCTACACGCTCCCGGACCCCCTGGCCTCCCCGCCCCGCGACGGTCGTCGGGCGAACGCGTCACTCCTCGCGGAGGACCGTCATCGGATCGGCGCTTGCGGCGCGACGCGCCGGGAGCCAGGACGCGAGGAGGGCGACCCCGGCCAGCGTCGCCGTCGCCACGGTGAAGGTGAGGGGCTCGCGCAGCGGGACGTCGAAGGGGAGCGACTCGAGCGCGGGCGCGAGCCAGAGCGCTCCCGCCGCACCGAGGGCGACGCCGATCAGGGCCAGCGCCAGCCCCCGCCGCAGCACGAGCCCCCGCACGTCGTCACCGCGAGCCCCCAGCGCCGACCGGATGCCCATCTCGCGGAGTCGGCACGCCACGCGGTGGGAGAGCACGGCATAGAGACCGACCCACGCGAGGGCGAGCGCCAGGAGGGAGAAGATCCCCAGGAGGCCTGCCAGGAAGCGCTCCGTGACCATGGCGCCCGCGATACGCTCCGACATGGGGGCCAGGCTCGCGGCCAGACCAGGGTCGAGCTCCGAGACGGCCGCCCGGACGTCGGGAATCGCCGCCTCGGGGTCGCCATCGGTGCGCACCACGATCGTCATCGCGGAACGGGGAAGCTGCGCGTACGGGACGTACATCGCCGGGCGCGTCCCGTCCCGGAGGCTGAAGTGGCGGGTGTCCGCGACGACGCCCACGATGGTCCGCCAGGTGGCCGCCCCCGGTCCGAGCGCGACTCGGGCCCCGATCGGGCCGCGCCCGGGGGCTCCGAAGTAGCGCTCGGCCAGCCGCTCGTTCACGACCACGACCGGCGGCGCATCCGCGTCGTCCGAGTCCACGAACTCCCGGCCTTCCATGAGCCGCTGGCCCATCGCGTAGAAGTAGCCGCGCGTGACGGGGCGCACCCAGGCGACGCTGGCCTCGGGTGGCCGGGGCGGCGCCTCACCCTCGATGCGGAATTCCGCGCTCGCGTCGTCGCCGGAGAGAGGAAGCGAGGTCGTGCCGCCCGCCGCCACGACACCGGGAAGCGCGTCGAGCCGCTCGAGGAGCCGGTCGTAGAGCCCGACGCGCACGGCCCCTTCTGGGAAGCGCGCCGCCGGAAGCGACACGCCCACGGCAAGGACCCCTCGCGGGTCGAAGCCGAGGTCGGTCGGGCTCGGCCCCCGCGAGCTGCGCAGGAGCAGCCCCGCGCCGACCAGAAGCACGAGCGCGAGCGCGATCTGCGTCACGACCATGGCGTCTCGCATCCGCCCTCCCGACGTCCGCGGCGAGCGCACGCCCCCGACTCTCGCGTACACGTCCGTGCGGCTGGCCCGCAGGGCGGGCGCGAGACCGACGAGGAGCGCGGCGCCCAGCGTGAGGGCGCCGGCGAACGCGAGGACGCCGGCGTCGACGGACACCTCCTCCAGCCCGGGAGGCCTCACGGGCGCCATCGCCACCAGGAGGTCCCTGCCCCATGCCGCGAGGGCGATGCCCCCCAGGCCACCGAGTCCGGCCAGGAGCAGGCTCTCGGTCAGAAGCTGTCGCAGGATGGGTGGCCGCCCGGCGCCGAGCGCGACCCGCGTGGCGAGCTCCGACTCGCGCTCGGCCGCGCGCGACAGGAGGAGGCTCGCCACGTTCGCGCAGGCGATGAGCAGGAGGAGGCCGACCGCTCCGAGCAGCGTACGGAGCGCGCGCGCCGCGGGGCCGACGAGATCCTCGCGCAGCCCGACCAGCGCCGCGCCGACGCCGGCGTTCGTGTCCGGATGGGCCTCCGCCAAGCGGCCCGCGAGCGCGCCGGCCCGCTCCCTGGCGACCTCGGGCGACAGCCCAGGCGCCAGTCGGGCGACCGTGCGAATCGTGTAGCAGCCACGTCCGCAGGAGGCGGGATCGAGCCGCGCCGCGGCCCACAGCTGCGCGCCGGGGACGAAGGGCGGGGCGAACCCTTCGGGCATCACGCCTACGACGGAATACGGCTGCTCGTCCAGGATCAGGGGCCGACCGAGCACGGACCGGTCCGCGCCGAGCCGGTCCCTCCAGAACCCGTAGCTCAGGACCGCCACGCCGGCGGCACCCGCGACGTCCTCCTCGGGGAGGAAGCCGCGGCCGAGGAAGGGCTGCACGCGCAGGACCCGCTCGAAGAGGCCCTCGGTCACGACCGCCGCGGGCAGGACCTCGGGCTCGCCGAGCCCCGTCAGCGTGGGGCTCCATCCGCTCCATCCCCCGATCTCCTCGAACAGACCGGGCTCGGCCCGGTAGTCCGCCAGATCCTCCGAGCTGAGCCATTCCCGGACGGGCCCGTCGCGCTCCGACCGGTCCAGCCAGACCGTGACGAGACGCTCCGGCTCTTCGTACGGAAGAGGACGCAGGAGCACCCCCTCGACCACGCTGAAGATGGCCACGTTCGCGCCGATGCCCAGCGCGAGCGTGGCCACCGCGACCAGCGTGAACCAGGGCGCTCTCGCCAGCGAGCGCGCCGCCAACCGCACGTCACCCCACAGCCCGTCCATCGCTCCCGTCCGGCCCTCGCCTGCCCGCGGACCCGGGTCGGCCCTCGGCATCGGCGGCCACCCCTCCCCCGGGAGATCTCCCGCGCGTCCGGTCAGGCGACGTCGAAGCCGGCCTTTTCGAGCGCGTGGCGGTGCGCCTCGTCCTCGCTGACGACCTGGCCGTCGAAGAGGTGGATCGAGCGATCGGCCACGTGCGCGTAGCGGGGATCGTGCGTGACCATGCA
>JBFFWJ010000310.1:0-4910 GCA_041570315.1 Longimicrobiales bacterium
CTGCCCCGGCCGAGCTTGCGCCCGGACGTCGAGCTCGCCCTCACCGAGGCCGATCTGCAGCTCGTCCACTGGATGAGCTACCTGGGGCCCCACGGGATCGGCAATCCCGGACCGCTCTTCCTGTCTCGGGGGGTCGCGATCGAGCGACCGAGCGTCGTGGGTGAGAACCATCTCAAGGCTGCCGTGGTGCAGGAGCGCACCCGGCTCGAGGCGATCGGCTTCGGGCTCGCGGACCGCCATCCCGTGTCGTCCTTCGGGGATGCCCCGCACGACGTGCTCTTTCGGCTCGAGCGCAACGAGTGGAACGGCCGGGTGAGCGCACAGGCGCGGCTCGTGGACCTGCGGCGGTCCGGATCGCCGTGAGGATCATCGCCGGACGGTGGCGTGGCCGCCGTCTCGGAGCGCTCGAGGGCCGCGGCGTCCGGCCGACGACCGACCGGGTCCGCGAGGCGTGGATGTCCGCCCTGGGCGCCCGCGTCGTCGATGCGGTGGTCTGGGACCTCTTCGCCGGCTCCGGTGCGCTCGGCCTGGAGGCGCTGAGCCGGGGCGCGCGGAGGGTCGTGTTCGTGGAGCGGGCGAGGACGGCGCTCGCGGTCCTTCGCGCCAATATCGCGCTGCTGGGCGCAGAGTCGGAGAGCGTGGTCGTGGCCGACGACGTGTTCCGCTTCCTGGGCGGCGCCGAGGAGCCCGCGGACGTGGCGCTGGCCGACCCGCCGTACGGCGGTGGCGACGCTGCGCGCCTGGTTCGGCTCTTCGTCGCCGAGCCGTTTGCGAAGGAGCTCTGGGTGGAGCATCCTTGGCGCGAGACGCTTGCCCTGCCGCCCGGCGCGAGGACCCGCCGGTACGGCGACACCGCCCTCTCGACGCTGACCGCCTCGGAATGACCTCACGCCACCCCCTGGTCGCCCTGTACCCGGGCTCCTTCGACCCGCTCACGCACGGGCACGAGGACATCGTCCGCCGCGGGCTCCTCGTGGCGGATCGTCTGATCATCGCCGTCGCGCACACCGCGACCCACGTCAAGAAGGGCCTCTTCACCGTCGAGGAGCGGGTCGAGCTGATCAGCGAGGTGTATGCGGAGGAGGATCGCGTCGAGGCGACCGCGTTCCGCGGGCTCCTGGTGGATTTCGCGCGCGAGCGTGACGCGCGCCTCGTGATCCGGGGGCTACGGGCGGTCTCCGACTTCGAGTACGAGCTGCAGATGGCCCAGATGAACCAGGAGCTCTTTGCGGACCTCGAGACGATCTTCCTCGTGCCGGAGGTTCGCCACTCGTTCCTGTCCTCGTCGCTCGTCCGGGAGGTCGCCACGTTGGGCGGAGACGTCTCGAGCTTCGTCTCGCCCTCGGTCCTCGAGCGGCTGCGGGCGAAGCTGGACGGGTGAGCCGAGGCCGTCGTGCCTGAGCGCGCGGCGCTCCCCGTCCTCCAGAGCCTCCGCGAACGCGCCGCGGCGGCCCGCTGCGCCCTCGTCTTCCCCGAGGCGGGCGAGCCGCGGGTCCACGAGGCCGTGCGGCAGGCAGTCGAAGGGGACCTGTTCCGGCCGATCCTGATCGGTGAGCCTCGGCCCATCGAGCGAGGGCTCGCCCGCTTGGGCGTCGAGCTCGGACGCGTGGAGATCGCGGACCCCCTCGACGCGGGACGCCGCGCGCGCTGCCTGGAGGTGTTGACGGACGCTGCCGTCGCTCGCGGCGCCTCGACCGCGGGCCTCGAGGATCTCTCGCGCGATCCGCTCGTGCAGGCAGCGACGCTCGTCCGTGACGAGGCCGTGGACGGGGGGGTCGCCGGCTGCGTCCGCACGACCGCGGAGGTCGCGCGGGCGGCGCTCGGTGCCATCGGGCTCGCGTCCGGGACCCGGACGCTGTCGTCCGCGTTCTACATGGTCTTCGAGGAGGATCATCCGGTCGGCCCCGCGGTGGTCACCTTCACGGATGCCGGCGTGGTGCCGGCGCCGACGGCGGAGCAGCTCGCCGAGATCGCGGCCGCGGCCGCGAGGGGGCATGAGGCGGTCGTCGGGGAGGAGCCCCGGGTCGCCTTCCTCTCCTACTCGACGAAGGGATCGGCCGAGGGCAGCGCCGTCACCCTGGTGCGCGAGGCCGTACGCATCTTCCGCGAGCGGCTCCCCGAGGTCCCGGCGGACGGGGAGCTGCAGGGCGACGCGGCCCTGGTTCCCGAGGTGGGCCGGCGCAAGGCACCGGACTCGCCGGTTGCCGGCCGGGCGAACGTCCTCGTCTTTCCGGACCTGGCGTCGGCCAACCTCGCCTACAAGCTCGTCCAGCACTTCGGCCGGGCTCATGCGCTCGGCCCCATCCTGCAGGGGCTCGCGCGCCCCTTCAACGACCTGTCGAGGGGCGCCACGGCCGGCGACATCGTCGCGGTCGCCTGCGTCACGGCGCTCATGGCCCGGGACGTGCGGCGTGCGGCCATGGAATCGTAACGGGCACAAAGGCTTGGGGTTGCCCGCACGTCCGTGCCATTTTTAGTATTGTGGACGCCGATCGGGACATGCTGCTAGCTTTCCGTCCCCCGTTCGATCTCGGACAACTCCAAGGAGCAGCGGGATCATGAGCTTTCAGGTGTCTCAGCAGGGGGGCGTCACGCTGGTCGAGGTCGAGGGGCAGCTCATCGTCGGCAACCGCCAGGAGCTCAAGCAGCAGGTCCTGGAGCAGCTGGAGGGGGGCGACCGCAAGTTCGTGATCGACTTCGCGAACACCGGCTACATCGACTCCTCGGGGCTCGGCGTGCTGGTGAGCCTGTCCAAGAAGATCCGCGAGCAGGGTGGTGAGCTCCGGCTGTCCAGCCTGAACGAGGATCTGCGTACGCTGTTCGAGCTGACCAAGCTCGACACGCTGTTCCGGATCGCGGACGACAAGGAAGAGGCGCTCGAAGGGTTTTGAGGCTCGATCGAGGGTTTCCGGAAGGCAGGCGGGGGGATCTCGTCCTCGAGCTCCCGACCGACCTGACGTCCATCGGCGGAGCGGTCGACTACGTGATGAGCTGCTGCCTCTCGTGCGTCGAGCAGGCGTCTCGGCTCAACCTCAACTTCCGTGTGGGGCTCACCGAGGCGCTCTCCAACGCCATGCTCTACGGCAACGGTGACGATCCGACGAAGCGCGTCCTGGTCGAGGTCACCGTCCTCGAGAGACGGGTCGTGGCCCGCGTCATCGACCAGGGCTCGGGGTTCGACCCGAACCGCGTGCCCGATCCCACGCTCCCCGAGAACCTCACGAGGCCCTGCGGGCGGGGCCTGTTCCTGATGAGGGAGCTCCTCGACGAGGTGAGCTTCAACGACCGCGGCAACGAGGTCACCCTGGTGCTGAGGCTCGAATCGGACGGCCTCGAGGGTGGCGTGCCGGCTTGAAGACGCCCCGGCTCGTCCTCGGGGCGCTGCCGGAGCCGGTCTTGAGGACGCTCGCTCACTTCGAGGACGCCTTCGGCGCCTGCGTGCGCCTGATCATCCCCTCCAGCGAGCCGGGCGCCGCCGACGAGGTCCTGTACGCTTCCGAGTCCGGTGACGGAGTCGGGCCTGCCGAGCCGACACGCTCGCGGCTCTCGCCGCACTTCGGTCCCGAGCTCGAGCTCCAGGTGCTCCGCTCGGAGCGGGCGAGGCCTGAGGCGGTCGCCGCGGCGCTCGCCCCGACGCTGACGCTGGGCTTCGAGGCGGCCCGCGAGGTGCAGTTCTTCACCTACGAGCTCTCCGAGCGATTCGAGGAGATCAACCTCCTCTACTCGATCAGCGAAACCCTCGGGTCGACGCTCGACCTGGACAGCGCCGCGCGTGCGATCCTCGGCGAGGTCCGGGACGTGCTGGGCGCGAAGCGCGGCTCGCTGTGGGTACACCGCTCCGTGGACGATACGCTGTATCTCGCGGCGGAGGTCGGGGACGACGCCGGCTCGGGGCCGCGCGTGTCCGGCGGGGATCCCGACACGATCACCTCGATGGTCTTCCGGGAGGGACGGCCGATCATCGCGTCGCGACAGCCCTCGTCCGCCGAGCGGCAGGAAGGCGCGGCGGAGGACTCGTTCCTGTCGGTTCCGATCCGCTATTCTCCCGCCTCCGGCGGCGCGCGCACGGTCGGTGTCGTGAACCTGATCGGTCGTCAGGACGGGGGGCGCTTCAGCGCCGCGAACCAGAAGCTCCTGGCGGCCATCGCGTCGCAGGTCGGAGCGGCGATCGAGAACAACCGGCTGGTCCGGGAGAGCCTCTCGAAGGAGCGCATGGCGCGGGAGATGGAGCTCGCGCACGACCTCCAGATGAAGCTGCTCCCCGACGCGGAGCGGTTCGAGGCGGCGGAGGCGGCGGGACGCGTGCAGCCGACGGAGCAGGTCGGAGGTGACTTCTACCAGCTCTTCGAGCTGCCGGGGGACCGCATCGGGGTCATGCTCGGTGACGTGTCCCTGCACGGGTTTCCGTCCGCGCTCATCATGACCCTGACGATGAGCGCCGCGGGCATCTACGCGCGGGAGGCCGAGTCACCCGCGGGCGTGCTGCGCAAGCTCGACGACGCGCTCAACGATGAGCTCGCGACGACCGAGATGTTCCTCACCGTCTTCTACGGCGTGATCGATCCGGCCGCCGGCGTGATGGTCTACGCCAACGCGGGGCACCCGCACGCCTTCGCGGTCCACCCCGACGGCTCGCACGAGCGGCTGACCGCGACGGACCCGCCGGTGGGCTTCGCCGGGCCGGAGGCGTTCCACGAGTCGAGCATCGCCTGGAACAGCGGGCAGGACCTGCTGCTCCTCTTCACCGACGGCCTTCCCGACACCCTGGAGACGAGCGGCGAGGCAGGCGGGGAGGAGCGGATCCTGGACGCGGTGGTCCGCAATCGCTTCGCCCCACCGTCCGACATCATCGAAGCGATCTTCGAGCTGTCCTCCGACGTCCACCTCTCTTCCCGAGGGGACGACCGTAC
>JBFFWJ010000311.1:0-4902 GCA_041570315.1 Longimicrobiales bacterium
AGAGGACGCACCGGGAGCCGGCGAATGCCCCGCGCGCGCTCACCCGACCCCCAGGCGCAGGAGCACGGTCTGCCCTCGGAAGCGGTCCGGGTCCACGCCCGTCACCGTGCTCGTGCGCAGCTCTCCGGCCTCGAACCAGGACACGGTGACGCTCACGGGCCCCGCGCCCGCCGGGAGGCCGAAATGGACGGGCGTCACCCCCTGCGACGCGTACCCCCCGCCGCTGTCCATCACACGGGCGGAGACCCAGCCGTCCGGCTCGCGGCGGAGCGTGACGGTCGCGCCCGCTCGCGTGAAGCGGCCCTCGGCGCTCAGCGCGGCCACGGACAGGGAGCGCGAGGCCCGCTCCGGGGCCAGGTCGTTGCGATAGAGGGGGTGCGCGCCGTCGGGGTGGTTGTTGGCGAGGCTCACGTCGAGGTCGCCGTCGCCGTCGAAGTCCGCCCAGGCGACGCCGTGGCTCGCGCCGCGCTCGAGGACGGCCTCCGGGGTGACGTCGACGAACGATCCGCGCTCGTTGCGGAAGAGGTGGTCCGCGGCCTCGGCCTCTTCGGCGACAAAGGTGCCGACGTAGAGGTCGATCCACCCGTCGTTGTCCACGTCGGCCCAGGCGGCCGCGACCGAGTGGTGATCGCCGGCGAGCGGGGTCCCGGGCGCGACGTCCACGAACGTGCCGTCCCCCTGGTTCTGCCAGAGGACGTCCGGGCCGTAGGACGCGACGAAGAGGTCGAGGTCGCCGTCGTTGTCGTAGTCGGCGACCGCGGTCCCCACGCTGCCGAGCTCCGCGGCGCGGCCCGGCCGGCTCATGCCGAGCGCGGGGGCCACGTCCTCGAACGTTCCGTCGCCCCGGTTCCGGTAGAGCCCGTCCTCGTCCCCGTTCTGATTGGCGGTGAAGAGGTCCAGGTCCCCGTCCCCGTCCGCGTCGAACCAGGCCGCGCCCACCGTCCTCCTGGGGTCACCCACGCCCGAGGCGGCGGTCACGTCGGTGAAGGTGTCGCCATCGTTCCGCAGCAGGGCGTTGGGACGGTCCCGGAACGCGACGAAGAGGTCCAGGTCGCCGTCCCCGTCGTAGTCGACGAAGGCCGGCTGGCGCGTGACGCCTCCGCCGGTGATCCCCAGCTGGACCGCGACGTCGGTGAAGCGGCCGCCGTCGTTGCGATACAGGCGGTTGTCCATCGAACCGTCGGCGAAGCCGACGTAGAGGTCGGGATCCCCATCGGCGTCGTAGTCCCCCCAAGCGGCGGCGCGGGTCTCCTCCTCGTCGGCCAGCCCGGCGTCGGCCGCCACGTCGGTGAAGGTCCCCCGGTTGCTTCGGTACAGGCGGTTGGGTCGGCCGCGGAAGCCGACGTACAGGTCGAGGTCGCCGTCGCCGTCGAAGTCCGCCCACGCGTTCGTCTGTGCCCCGGAGGCGGCGAAGAGCTCGGGCTGATGGGCGACGAGCCCGGAAGGCAGCTCGGCATCGGGCTCGCCGGAGGCATCGAAGGGCGCGCAGGCGGCTGCCTGACACGCGAGCACGAGCGCGGCCGCCGCGGACGAGGTCCGGGACCCGAGGAGGAGGGAAGGCGGCAACGGTCGGTCCCTGTGCGGGTGTCGTTCGGTCGAGCGCTCGCCACGGAACCTACGCTCGCCCGCTCCCCCGCCGATACCTCGGCCGAGAGCTTGAAAGCGCGCCGCCCGCGCCCTACCGTGCCCCGCCCCGAGCGCCCGACGCTCGTCGGCCTGTCTGGAGGGCATGATGCGATGACCGGGAAAGCGAGACGCAGAGTGGGCGCCGGATACGGCCCGTGGCGGGCGCTTCCGGCGCTCGCGCTCCTCGCGGGCTGCGCCGAGGCGCCGGCGCCCGCGCCCGCCCAGCCGATCGCGTTCAGCCATCTCGCCCACGCGGAGAACGACATCGGATGCACGCGCTGTCACGAGGGCGTGGAGAGCCAGGCGGAGGCGGGGCTGCCCCCGATCTCCTCGTGCGCCGTGTGCCATCGGCGCCGCGCCATCCCGGACCATCCGGAGGTGCTGAAGTTCATGGGGGCTCTGGAGCGCGACGAGCCGGTGATCTGGAGCAAGGTGAACGTCATGCGGGAGTCCGCGATGGTCCACTTCCGACACGACGCCCACACCCGGGCCGGCGTCGACTGCGCCACCTGTCACGGGGACGTCGCAGCCATGACGGTCGCCCGGGAGGTGGTCGAGACCGCGGACATGGGATGGTGCGTGCGCTGCCATCGCGAGAACGGGGCGAGCGTCGATTGCCTCGTCTGCCACCACTGACGCCGGCTGCGCGCGCGGTGCGACACGCTCCGGCAGGGGATTGACGGGTGCGCAGGAGAGACTTTCTCAAGACGTCCGCGCTCGCGGCCGGCGTCTCGCTGCTCGAGGGCTGCGGACGCGACGAGGAGCAGTTCCTCGTCCAGGTCGCCCGGCGCCCGGGGGCCCTGCAGGGCGAAACCCTGTGGCGTCATTCGGTCTGCGCCCAGTGCGCGGCGGGCTGCGGGATCCGGGTCAGGGTCGTCGACGGCGACGCCAAGAAGATCGAGGGCGCCGACGGCCATCCGGTCAACCGCGGCGGCGTGTGCGCGCTGGGCCACTCCGTGCTGCAGGAGCTCTACAACCCGGACCGGTTCCTCACGCCCCAGCGGCGGATCGGCGCCCGGGGCGGGCTGGAGCTCGAGGCGCTGTCGTGGGAGGAGGCGCTCGGCGACGCGGTCGAGGCGCTCGCCGCCACGGCCCCCGAGCGCGTGGCCTTCGTCGGCTCCGACCGGTCCGGAACGGTGGGAGCGCTCCTTCGCCGCTTCGCGCAGGCTCTGGGCGCCCCCGCCCCCACCTTCGTGGAGCCCTTCGATCTGACGGTCGAGCGCGTCGCCGCGCGGATCGCGCTCGGGGTGGACGACGTGCCCTACTTCGACGTGGCCCGCTCCGACTTCGTGCTGTCGATCGGCGCCGCGATGCTGGACCGCTGGCGGAGCCCGGTGCACTACACGGGGGCGCTGGCCGAGAAGCGCCGGGGACGGCTCGGCCGGCGCGGCAGGCTGGTCCAGGCCGAGGCGCGCATGTCGCTCACGGCGGCGAACGCCGACGTGTGGGTCCCCCTCAGGCCGGGGAGCGAGGAGGCCTTCGCGCGCGCCGTCGCGGGCGTGCTGCTCTCGGAGGGCGTGGCGGGCGCGCAGGCTCGAGCCCGGTACCGGATCCTCTTCCCCGAGCCGGAGCCGAGCGTGGAGGAGGCCGCGCGGCTCTGTGGCGTCTCCGCCGAGTCGATCCGGAGCGTCGCGCTGGAGCTCGCCGCCGCGGAGAGCGGGCTCGTGCTGGCGGGCGGCTCGGCCGCCGGACACGCGGGTGGGGTGCGTGCGGTCGTCGCGGGGCTCGGCCTGAACCTGCTCGTGGACGGGCTGGGCCGGCCCGGCGGCGTCTACGCGCCGGTGCGCTTCGGCGTGGCCGCGGGGCTGGCCTCGCCGCCGCAGGCGGACACCCCCCTCCCGGAGCTGGCGAGCCGGATGGGAGGCGGCGGCAGCGACCCCGTCGAGCTGCTCTTCGTGGCCGACGTCGACCTCCTGCACCGCGTGCCCGCGAGCTGGGGCCTCGAGCGGGCGTTGGCGGACGTGGGAACGGTCATCGCCCTGACGGGCTTCGCCGACGAGACCGCGCTGCATGCGGACCTCGTGCTCCCCCTGAGCACCGAGCTCGAGCGCTTCAACGCGGTGGAGCCGGCGACCTCCGTCGGCACCCGCGTCCTGAGCGTGACCGAGCCGGTCGTCGATCCGCTCGGCGAGAGCCACCATCCGGGCGACGTGCTGCTGGCGCTCGCCACCGCCCTCGGCCCGCCCATCTCCGATCGCTTCCCCTGGACGAGCTTCGCGGCGCTCGTGCGCGAACGGCTCGAGGAGGCGGGCCCGGCGCTCGCGGACGAGGCCGACGCCGACCCGAGGCAGGCCTACTTCGACGCGTTGGCCCGGGGCGGGATCTTCGAGGGAGGCCTTCCGCGCTCCAGGCCCCCGGGCCCCTCGGGGCCGGCTCCCTCTCCCGTGGACGGCTCGACGCCTCCGGGCGTGGACGGCTCGACGCCTTCGGACGGAGACGCCTTTCCCTTCCGTCTCCTGCCCTTCGAGTCGGTCAAGACCGGCCACGGACGGGGGGCGAACCGCCCGTGGCTGCAGGAGCTGCCGGACCCGCTCTCCACCGTCATGTGGAACGGATGGCTCGAGATGGCCCCCTCGGATGCCGAGGCGTTGGGCCTGTCCGACGGGGACCGGGTGCGCGTGGAGTCCGAGTCGGCCGCGGTGGAGACGCACGTCGTCCTCGACCCGGCCGCCCGGCCCGGCGTGCTGGGCATGCCCGTGGGGTACGGCTTCCGCGAGTACGGGCGGTATGCGCGCCGCCGCGGCGCGAACGTGCTCGACCTGCTGGGCCCGGCACGGGTCGAGGGGGCGCCGGTGCCGGCCTTCGCCGCGGCGCGCGTCCGAGTCGAGAGGCTCGGCCCGGGCGGCCTCGCGCGCTTCGGGCGCGGCTACGCCGGGACCGGCTCGGCGGGCCCGATCCCGGGGGCGGACGGCCTGCGCGGCTTCGGCCGGGGGGCGCCATGACTCGCTGGGGAATGGTGATCGACACGGATCGTTGCACGGGCTGCGGCGCGTGCGTCGTCGCCTGTCACTCGGAGAACAACATCCAGACGGTCGGGGAGGAGGAGGCGGCCCGCGGGCGCGCCATGCACTGGCTCCACATCGAGCGGGTCTACGAGGGGACCTTCCCCGATGTCAAGGTGCGCTTCCTGCCGGTGCTCTGTCAGCACTGCGAGGCCGCCCCGTGCGAGCCGGTCTGCCCCGTGTACGCGACGTACCGCACCCCCGAGGGGCTGAACGCCATGGTCTACAACCGCTGCATCGGCACGCGGTACTGCGCGAACAACTGCCCCTACAC
>JBFFWJ010000312.1:0-4881 GCA_041570315.1 Longimicrobiales bacterium
GCCGTCACGCGCGCCCGCCTGCCTTTCCTAGAATCCCGTCCAGAGCTCCGTCGCGGGGTGGAACGCCGCCCACGCGCCCCAAAAGGCCGTGTGCGCCTGCGCGACCCCGAGAGGCGCTCACCGGTGAGCGCACCGGCGACCGCCCAGCCGTCGACGGTCCACGTGCTCCCGGTCTCGTCATCCTCGAAGCCCGTCGCGGTCGAACGCAGGGTCACGGTCTCGCCGCTCTCCGTCACGGGCCAGAAGGCGCCGCCTCCCCGGGCGTCGTAACTCCACAGCACGAGCGCAGGGTCGCCCTCGTGCTGGAACTCCACCACCTGGAAGTCACCGTCCTGATCCGCGAGAGCGTCGTGCGGGAAGGCGATGCCCTCGTCCCCGCCACGCGAGCATCTGCGGCCAGAGCGTGTCCTCGGGATCCCGGCGGTCGTACACGAGCAGGTTGTTCATGAAGAGGATGCCCGAGACGCCCAGGGTCGCGCCGCCCACGGAAGCCCTGTCCAACACCAGCGAGGAGCCGGTCAGCGGGCAGTAGGTGATCGAGAGGCGGGGCGCGTTCGGGCCGCCCGTGTCGAGGTTCACGATCTCGTGACTCCAGAGCACATTCAAGGGAACGGCGAACGCCGAGCCGTTGGCAAACACACCGATGACCCTCGTTTCGTCGTCCAGGTAGTCCGGGATCGAAGCATCGGCCCGGTCCCAGGCCGGATCGTCGAGCGACGGAATCCCGTCGCGCACCGCGCCGGCGATCATGAAGTCGACGTTCAGATCGCAGCTCGCGAAGCGCGGAATGTCCTCCTCTTCCTCGTCGCCGCCCGGGTCGATGGGGCTCTCGGCGCATGCGGCGACCGTGAGGAAGGCCGTGAAGGAGGTCGCGGTGCGTCGTAGCGGTAGCGGCGACGTCGTCATCCATATCCTCTCTCTGCGAGACGTCTGTCGAGGATGCGGCTTCGCTCCCGGCTCACCGCGGCGTCCGGCTGCACCCCTCCTCAGAACCGCCGGCGGGCCGCCGTGGTTCCGCTCGGCTACGTGCCCGGCAGCACCTCGTATCGGTATGCCGACGCCCTCGACCCCCAGGCGACCTCGAAGGGGGCGCTCTCACCCTCCGCAGGTACGGCGACGGTGATCGTCTCGGCGCCCAGGGTGATGCCGACGTCGCCGTAGAAGACGAAGCGGAGCCTCAGCTCGGAGCCGGGCTCGGCGGCGTTGCCCGTCACGCGCCCTTCTACGGTCGTCCCCGAACCCGAGCGCCGGAGCTGCAAGCCCGCCAGGAAGACCGGCGCCGAGTCGGCGACGCCGAGGCTCTCACGGGCTCCCTCCCGGTCACCGAGCTCGAGCAGGGCCCGTGCGGTGATGAGGTGGGCGTTCTCGTTGAGCGGGTCGAGCTCGACGAGTCGGGCGCCCGCCTCCACGAGGGGGTCCCAAGCCCCGGCCGCGAAGAGCGAGTTCGCGTAGTTGAACCACGCGTCGCGCGAATCGGGCTGAAGGCCCGTCAGTCGCTCGAAGGCTCGGGCCGCCTGGGAGTGATCCCCTGACCGGAAGAGGGCGACGCCGAAGCTGAAGAGCTGGGTCGCCTCGACGCCCTCTTCGGAGAGCAGACTGCCATAGATCGCCCGGGCCTCCTCCTCACGGCCCAAACCCGAGAGCGCGGCGGCGAGGTCGCCACGCAGCTGAACGTCCTCCGGGTCGCGCTCGAGCTGCCTGCGCAGCAGCGGCTCGGCCTCGGAGAAGCGATCGGTGAGCAGCAGGAGTCGTGCAAGCTCCTCCTCCATGTCCTGGGCATCTTCCTCGCGCTCGCCGATTTCCGCGTCGGTCAGGACCCGGGTGGCGGGCCACCTCCGCAAACCCTGGATCCCTCGCTGATAGACGTCGATCGCCTCCGCGTACCGCCCTTCGAGCGCGAGCACGCGGGCCAGGTTGCGATGCGCCTGGGGGCTGAGGTCGGACATGAGGGTGGCGCGCTGCCAGATCTCGATCGCCTGCTCGGTATCGCCGTCCTCGTAGGCGCTCAACCCGGCGTTGAACGCCGCGGCCCAGGCCGCGCGGCGCTCGGGCTCCACGTCGAGCTCGTACGCGGGGTACAGCCGCTCGGCCTCCGAGAACATGCCGTCCGCTTCCACGTAGCGTTCCAGGCGCGCGTACGCGATGCCGGCCAGGAAGAAGTGAATGGGGTTGTCGGGGTCCTCGGCGATCCCCTCGAGGGCGAGCTCCAGCGCGCGCTCGACCCTGTCCTGCCGCAGATAGAGGGTCGCGGTCTGCGAGAGTCGCGTCTCGTCCGGCGGGATGCCCGGCTCGTAGACGATGCCGGTCGGAGAAACGACGGGGCCGGGCTCTGCATGACCACCGCACCCCGACGTCGCGACGACCGCCGCGACGATCAAGGGTGCGGCCAAACTGCGCACGGGTGATCCTACCAGGGGAAGTACACCGAGAGGGTGACCGATCGCGACACGGACACGCCGCCCTCGCGGGCCGCCTTGAAGGCGGCGACCTCGTTGAACAGCGCGAGAGCATACTCGTCCAGTTCGAGCCGGCCGCTCGACTCGCTGACCTCCGCCCACTGGACCGCGCCCCGCTGGTCGATCCAGAGTGTGACGCTGACCGAGCCCTCGACGGCCGGGTCCAGAGCCCCCTGGAGGTATCCCCGGCGCAGGAAGGCCTCGACTTCGTTCGGATTGCGAATGAGCACCCAAGCCGAGGGTGACTGGAGCGCGAGCTCGGGACGCAGGGCCGAGAGGCGGTCGAGCTCGAGCGATCCGGGCTCCGGAAGGTCGGGAAGATCGATCGCCTGGGCGTCGCCGCCAACGGTGGGGTCTTCCCCTTCCCTCTCACCCTCTTGGCCCTCCTCGCCCTCGACGGACTCGTCCGTCTCCGGCTCGGCGATGGTCGGGACGAGCGCTCCCCGTCGGCGCAGGCGCTCCCCGATCGCGTCCCACAGGTCGACCGGCTCGGCGTCGAACGCGGTGAGCACCGCTCCGTCTTCGAGGCCGTCGCTCTCCTCGGAGTCCTCCTCCTCTGGCAGAATCGGCAGCGGTACCGCCGCCGCGCCCGTCGAGCCCATGAGCCCGTCGAGCGGGGGGAGGGCGATGACGGACATCCCCTCCCAGCGGACCTCCGTCGGAGACGGGCGAAGCAACTCCCAGCTCGGGGACAGGCTCATGACCACCGCGTGCAGCGCGACGGCCAGGACCGTCCCGAGGCCCACGCGGGTGTCCCATCCGGCCTTGAAACGGTCGTTGGCGGTTTGCGTCCGCTGGAGGGTCGGAACAGGCTTCACCCAGGTCGTCATCCGAGGCATTCGTACGGCAAGACATTCGACGCCCGCGGCTCCGCGCCTGGACAAGGCCCGGGAGGGGCGCTGCTCTGCGAAGGATACTGCGGGCGGCTCGCGGCGCACAACCGCCGGCCGGCGGCACCCGGAACGGCGTGATCTGTCAGGCCGAGGACGACCCGAATAGGTTGGAAGAGAAAGGGATCGTCGGAACGTGAGGCAGCTGGGCCGCTCGAGGGGGGGCATGAGGATCGGAGTCTTCGCCGGGGCGACGCGGATCGCCCTCATCGGACCGATCGCCTGGGTCACGCTCGGCGCCCCCATCCCGGCCCGAGAGCGTGCGCGGGCGTCCGACGGGCCCACCCCCGCCCAGAGCCGGGAGGGCGCCTCCGCGGTGCCGTGCGACGTCCCGCTGGGCTGGCGTGTGACCCGCGTGGACACACCTTTCGGGCTGTCGCTCGAGGATGCTACGACGTTGGTTGGGGAGGCGGCGGCCCTCTGGAACGCGGTGGTCGACGTGCCGCTCTTCCGGCACGATCCGTCGGGCGGGTTTCCGGTTCGCTTGGTGTTCGACGAGCGCCAGCAGCGGACGAACGCGCGGCTCGAAGCGGAGCGCGACCTCGAATCGGTCGCACGCTCGCTGGCGGAGGAGCGAGACGCGCTCGGGCGGCGTGACGACGCGCTGCAGCGCGCGAGGGAGGAGTACGAGGCAGAGGCGCGCCTGTATGATCGTCGGCTCGCGGCGCACAACGAGACGATCCGCCGCTGGAACGAGGGTGGGGGGGCGCCGAGAGAGGTGGCTCGGAGGCTGGAGGAGGCCGGGCGTGACTTGGCTCACGAACGGCGGGCCCTGCGGCAGCGGAATCGGGACCTTCAGGGTGAGCTCGATTCGCTGGCCGGGCACCGGCGGCGCCTGGACGAGCGAACCCTCGAGCACACCGAGGGGATGGCGGAGCTGGAGCGCGCGTTCCCCATGATCGGTGTCGAGTCGGGGGTCTACCGCGAGGCAGTGCGCCGCGGGGGTGCCGAAGGCGTGTCCGTGAGCCGGGAGATCCGCATCTATCGGTTCGCGGACGCCGACGAGCTCCGGTTGCTGGCCGCCCACGAGCTAGGCCACGCGCTCGGCATCGGCCACAGCCAGGTCGCGGATGCCGTGATGAGCGGCGAGCAGGGAGGGGCGTACGCGAGCGGCCCGAGCGCGCTGCACGCCGACGACGTGGCCCGCCTGAGAGACCTCTGTCCGGCACTGGGCGTCGCCCGCTGAGCCGCGCGGCGGCTCGTGGAGGCGCCCCGCTGGCTCTCACGCGCGGCTGGGGTGTACCAACCGACGTGCTACCGTCTTCGAGGAACGATTCGATCAGCTTCGCGCACCGCGCGCTCCGGGCCGCGCTCACCGGCGCGGTGGTGCTGGCGGTGGGCGCGTGTGCCGCTGGGCCAAGCGCCGCCGATCCCTTTCAGCCACGCTCGGCCTTCGAGGGCGAGGTCTTGCTCACGGTTCAGAACCACGACTTCCGGGACGCGACCATCTACGCCTACTGGCGCGGCGTGAAGGACCGGGTCGGGATGGTCATCGGCAAGACCACCAAGACCTTCACGATGCGCTGGCGGGCCGA
>JBFFWJ010000313.1:0-4881 GCA_041570315.1 Longimicrobiales bacterium
CGGTGGACCCGGCGACCCCCGGCGTCCTTGCCCAGCAAGAGCGAGTGCAGGTCGGCGTAGACGGGTCCGTGGAAGCGGTCCCGGACGGCGCCGGCGGTGTCCAGGTCCATCTCGAAGCCGGAGATGAAGTTGACGTACAGCGCGTCGCAGCCCGCGAGCGCGGGCGCCAGCTCGTCCCAGCTCCAGCCCGGCACGCCGCCTGTGAGCCGCTCGCTGCGGCGCGAGGGCGTGTCGTAGCGGAGCTCGACGCGGTTGTTCGGCTCCGGCGCGTCTCGCGTCGCGGAGGTGTCCACGCGCGGGACGCCGGCGAGGAAGCGGCGGCCTTCCTCCGCCATGTCCGCGCCGACCTTGACGATCGCTCGAATGGACCACTCCCGGGGGAGCGTCGCGGCGATGGCCGCGAGCGCGTACGCGATCCCCCCCCAGTCCTCGACCGCCTCTCCCGCCGGCCCGACGATGCGGTCCCACACCAGGGTCCCCACGACCCCGAGCGTGCGCGCGCTCACGCGCCCCCCCCGCGCTCGTGGATGAAGATCCCCGCCGCCCCGATCACCCCCGCGGTCTCCGGCAGGGCGCCGGGAAGGATGCGGCACGCGCGCACCGCGGGCTCGAAGGCCCGGCGACGCACCTCGGACCGGAGCGGGCCGAAGAGGTGGTGGCCGGCCCGCGTGACGCCCCCGACGATGACCAGGCGCTCGGGGTTCAGCAGGTTCACGAGGTTCGCGAGCCCCGCCCCGAGGATCTTCGCGGTCTCGGTCATCACCTCCTGCGCGTACTCGTCTCCCAGGACCAGCGCATCGTACACCGTGGCGGCGGTGATCCGCTGGAGGTCGCCGTCGACCAGGCCGGGCAGGATCGATTCGTACCCGGCCTCGAGGCCCTCCCGCGCTCGAGCCGCGATGTTCGGACCGGACGCGTAGGCCTCCAGGCACCCGTAGTTGCCGCACGCGCAGCGACGCCCCATGAAGTCGATCGTCGTGTGTCCGATCTCGCCCGCCACACCGCTGGCGCCCCGCACGAGCTCCCCGTTCAGTACGATCCCGCCACCGATCCCCGTCCCGAGCGTCACGCCCAGAATCGACGCCACGCCCCGCCCGACCCCCTGCCAGTACTCGCCGTACGTCGCGCAGTTCGCGTCGTTGTCGAGGACCGCCGGCATCGAGAGGCGTTCGGCGACGCGGTCCCTGATCGGGTAGCCGGTCCATCCGAGGTTCGGCGTGGTGACGACGACCCCGGTGGTGAGGTCGAGGGGGCCGGGACACCCGATGCCCACGCCCACGAAGTCGGAGCGCCGGGCGTCGTGCGCTTCGATCACCTCGTCCATCACGGCCTCGGCCATGCGACCGACGTCCGCGACCGCGGCGTCGGCGCCCCGCTCCGGCTCCGTGGGCTTCCTGCGCAGCGCGGCAGGCTCCCCACCCTCGTACGGGACCGCGCCGACGACCAGGTTCGTGCCGCCGATGTCCACGCCCAGGACCCAGCGCCTGCTCACCGGTGCGCCCCGCTTCGGCTCGCGCGGCTCAATCGTCGCCCAGGTTCAGCACGGCGAGGAAGGCCTCCTGAGGGATCTCGACCGTGCCCACCTGCTTCATGCGGCGCTTGCCCTCCCTCTGCTTCTCGAGGAGCTTGCGCTTGCGGGTGATGTCGCCTCCGTAGCACTTGGCGGTCACGTTCTTGCGAAGAGCCTTCACGTTCGTGCGCGCGACGACGTTGTTCCCGATCGCCGCCTGCAGCGCGACCGCGAACTGCTGGCGCGGGATGAGCTCCTTGAGCTTCACGACCAGGTCGCGCCCGTACTCGTACGCCTTGCTCTCGTGGATGATCACGCTGAAGGCGTCGACGGGATCACCGTTGACCAGGATGTCGAGCTTGATGAGGTCCCCCGGTCGGTACTCCATGAACTCGTAGTCCAGCGCGGCGTATCCGCGCGTACCTCCCTTGAGGCGGTCGTAGAAGTCGAGCACGATCTCCGACAGCGGCAGCTCGAAGTCGAGCTCGACCCGCTTGGGATCCGGGTAGCTCATCCCCCGAAAGACGCCGCGACGGTCGTAGCACAGCTTCTGCACGTTGCCGATGTACTCGACCGGGCACAGGATCCGGGCACGAACGATCGGCTCGGAGATGGACGCGATCCTGCCGGCGGGAGGAAGCGCCGTCGGGCTCTCGACCCGCAGCTCGACACCGTCGGTGAGCTCGACGTGGTACTCGACGTTGGGCACCGTCGTGATGAGGTCGACCCCGAACTCGCGCTCGAGCCGCTCCTGGACGATCTCCATGTGCAGGAGCCCGAGGAATCCGCAGCGGAAGCCGAAGCCCAGCGCCACCGACGTCTCGGGCTCGTAGTGGAGGCTCGCGTCGTTGAGGCGCAGCCGTTCGAGCGCGTCGCGGAGGTCCTCGTAGTCGTCCGCATCCGTGGGGTACAGCCCCGCGAACACCATGGGGCGGGCTTCCTGGTACCCCGGCAACAGGTCGGTGGCGCGGCGGTCCGCGTCCAGGATCGTGTCTCCGACACGCGTGTGCGAGACGGCCTTGATCGCCGCCACGAGGTACCCCACCTCGCCCGGCGTGAGCTCTGCGCACGGGACCCGTCCGAGACGGAGCGAGCCCACCTCGGTGACCTCGTACTTCGCGTTCACGTTGCCGAAGGTGATGCGCATCCCGGCCCTCAGCACGCCGTCGACGACGCGCACCGACGGGATCGCTCCTTGGTACTGGTCGTAGTACGAGTCGAAGATCAGGGCGCGCAGGGGAGCGTCCGCGTCGCCCCGGGGCGCGGGCACGCGCGCGACGACCGCCTCCAGGATCTCGTCGATCCCGACGCCCTCCTTGGCGCTCGCGAGCAGCACGGTATCGGGGTCCACGCCCAGGAGGTCGGCGACCTCGTCCCTGCGGCGCTCCGGCTCGGCTCCCGGGAGGTCGATCTTGTTGACGACCGGTACGACCTCGAGATCGGCCTCGAGCGCCAGGAAGAGGTTGGACAGGGTCTGGGCCTGGACACCCTGCGTCGCGTCGACGACGAGGATGGCTCCCTCGCACGCGGCGAGCGAGCGGGACACCTCGTAGGTGAAGTCGACGTGGCCCGGCGTGTCGATGAGGTTCAGCTCGTACTCGGTGCCGTCGGCGGCCCGATGGCGCATGCGCACGGCGTGCAGCTTGATCGTGATCCCGCGCTCCCGCTCGAGCTCGTTGTCGTCGAGCACCTGCTCCCGCATCTGCCGCTCGTCCAGCGTGCTCGTCCGCTCGAGCAGGCGATCGGCGAGCGTGGACTTGCCGTGGTCGATGTGCGCCACGATGCAGAAGTTCCTGATTCGGTCGATGTGCACGGCAGGAAGTGACGGAGGGTGGCAATCCGAGCGGAGCCAAAGTTAACCGGCGGCACGGGCCTCCCGTAGACCGCGGGCGCCGGCACGTCGGCGCTCCGGGACGGCGGCCGGGGCCGAAGGGCCCGAGCCGCGCGCCTCGCCCCCGGTTCCCGGGAACGACCCCGATCCGGCGGCCGCACGGCGCTCCCGAGCGCCGGAGGGGGCCGGGGCGTGGCAAGGCGGCTGGCATGTCCCTTGCTCGCCGCACACGCACGCCGCGGGCCAGCCCCGGCCACGTCCTCCGACCGGTCGGCGGCGCGCGTCCGAGCGGCCACCCCCGGGCCGGACGCCCGACCCCGGATCCCCCGGAGCTCACATGCGCCTTCCACGACTCTGTTCGGCTGCCATCGCGGGCCTGTCCCTGGGAGCCTGCGAGATCCCCACCGAAGCCCCGATCGTCGAGCAGCGGTGGATGCTGCCGCTCGACGAGGTCACGCTCCACCAGGACCAGCTCCTTCCCCCCGCCGTCACGACGGACGGGGCGGTCTACGACGTGAGCATCGACCCGATCAGGGTGTCCGGGTCGCTGGGATCGCTGTGCGCCGCCTGCTCGCCGAGCGCGGCGCCTGCTCCCGTGCCCGCATACCGGGGCGGCTTCGTCACGCTCGACGGGCTGCCCGCGGAGGTCGTGGCCGTGGACGTCGCGAGCGGCACGATCGAGCTCACGATCACGAACGGCCTCGCCTTCGATCCCCTGCAAGGCGGCGGCACCGTCACGATCACCGTCGCGGGGGCCGGCGGCGGCCCGGTGCTCGGGGCGCTCCTCCTCGACGGGGCCACGCTCTCGATGCCTCCCGGATCCGTGATCCGGCGCACGATCTCGCTCGCGACCGGGACCGTGCGCGGCGCCCTGGAGACGACGGTCGAGGTGGACAGCCCCGGCGGCCAGATCGCGTCGGTCGACCTGGCCGACGAGGTCACGCTCGACGCGGTGGTCACGTCCCTGCGGGCCTCGGCGGCGACGGTGGACGTCGCGGGCCGCACCGTGACCCTGACGGAGACCCCCCTCGACGTGGAGAGCATCGATTCGGTGATCATCGACGGGATCACGGACAGCGGGGGAGCCGTCCTGCTGGAGGTCACGAACCCATTCGGCGTGACCTTCGACGGGTCGATCACGGTGGGTCCGGTGGTCAAGGCCGTCTCGGTGGACTCGGCGCCGGCCTCGTCGATCACGATCCGCTTCTCCGGCGACGAGCTGCGCTCCTTCCTCGGCCATCCGAGCATCAGCTACTCCGGCAGCGGCGCCCTGGGGGGCGGCCCCGCGGTCGTCACGCCGGCGAGCCGGATGGTGATCGACGCCACCGAAGGAGAGATCGAGCGGGGGAGCGCCTACTTCGGCTTCGGGTCGGTCGAGCTCACCGGCACCGTCGAACTCCGGGCCGGTGAGGAAGCCGAACTCGTCGTGGAGTTCACCAACCGCGACTCGCTGCTGCTGGCCGGTGTGCGGGTCGGGGTGGTGCCGATGGTCGAGGAGGACCTGCTCGGCCGGGCCGTGGCGTTGGCGGCGGCCAGCGAC
>JBFFWJ010000314.1:0-4877 GCA_041570315.1 Longimicrobiales bacterium
GCTCGAACCGTCTCCGGAACCGTACGGTCCCACTCGGCGGCGACCTGCTCGAGCGTCCTGCCGTTCAGCCTCGGGTCCTCGTCGACGAAGAGGATCTTCGCCGGACCGCCCCTCATCGCCAGCGACTCCGTGATCTGGACCGAGAGGAGCGCCAGCGTGTCGGGGTCGGCGAAGCGTCGCTCGATCTCGGGCTGACCGCCCGCGCTCGCCCAGCGGGGAAGCGCATAGGCCCGCAGGTTCGATTGGGTGGCGGTGTACGGGTGTTGAGCGGCCCACACCTCCACGCCGCGGGCTCGTGCCTCCTCGATCATCCGCGCGCCGACCTGGGCTCGGCCGTAGTTCGTGGCGCCTTGAGGGTTGAAGTGCGAGAAGATGACGCGCAGCCCGCTCTCCTCCCCGATCCGGATCCCCTCCGCGACGGAGGCGTCGTATCCGATGCCTCCGTAGCTCGCGCCCAGGTCGCGATCGTGCGTGTCGTAGATCGCCCCCTCCCACTCGGCGGCGACGCGGGCGAGCTCGATGACCTCCTCCGTCGTGGCGTAGAAGCCCGGCGTGTAGAAGAGCCCGGTGGAGAGCCCGAAGGCGCCCTCCTCCATGCCCTGCCGAACCATCGACCTCATGCGCTCGAGCTCGTCGGGGACGGGTGGGCGCGGGTCCATGCCCATCACGGCCTCACGGACCTCGCCCTGTCCCACGAAGGTGAGGGCGTTCACGCCGATGCCGCCCTCCTCCCAGCGCCCGAGCCGCTCGGCGACGCGCCACGGCCCCCCTCCGTCCAGGCCCAGGGCCACGGTCGTGATGCCCTGGGTGAGGAAGGGGCGGGCGTCCCGTCCGTACTCCTCGTCCAGCTCGGCGTGCGAGTGGGCGTCGATGAAGCCGGGCGCGACGATCAGGCCGGTCACGTCGATCACCTCCGCGGCGCGCTCGGCATCGACGGTCCCGACCGCGGCGATCCGCCCGTCCCGCAGCGCGACGTCGGCCGTCACCGGCTCGGCGCCGGTCCCGTCGTAGACCTGTCCCCCCGAGAGGACGAGGTCGTACTCCGGTGTCCCGCCGCAGGCGGCGATGAGGAGGCCGGCCAGGAGCAGGGGGCGGATCCGCGCCTTCTCGTCCATGGCGCGCGCGCCGCTCGCGTGCCTCGTCATGGCCGTGCGACGATCGGGAGGATGGCGTGAGAGGGCCGGGAACGGTCCATCCACACCGTGTTGAGGGCGATCCGGACCCCGGTGGCGAGCCCTTCCGGCTCTCCCGTGTTGAAGTTGAGGTCGAAGTGCGGGTAGTTGCTGCTCGACACGTCGAGGCGGATCCGGTGCCCGGCCGCGAACAGGTTGCTCGTCGGGAACGCCTCGATCGTGACCTCGTAGACTCGCCCCGGCTCCATGAGGGTCGGCTCCTCCCACGAGTCGCGGTAGCGGCAGCGGACGATCCCGTCGGTGAGGTTCATCGCGAAGCCCTCCGGATAGTCCGCGTTGGGTGGGTACACGTCGATCAGCTTGGCCGTGAAGTCGGTGTCGGGGCAGTCCGAGGAGATCCAGAGCCGCACGACGAGCGGACCCGTGACCTCGACCGCTCGCTCGAGCGGCTCGGTCTCGAAGACCAGCACGTCGGGCCGCTCGGCGAGCGGCCGGAACGGCTCCGTCGAGCCGAAGAAGTCGGCGCGCTCCACCTGGTCGAAGGCCCCGCCCACCATGATGGGCGCGCCCGACGTGATCGTGCCCCCGATGCTCGGGACCGGATCGCGGGGGTCGTAGCGGTAGTCGGCGCGGTCGCCCTCCGAGGACGGCTCCCTCGTCGTGAGCGAACCCGCCGCCGTCAGGTAGTACCGCGTCTCGCGCGTCCCCGGAATCGGCCAGTCGTCGGCGGAGGCCCAGCGTCCGCCGTGGTCCATGCGCCCGGCGGCGTTCCTGCGGCCCGTGCCGCCCCCCATGCGGAAGTAGCGAACCGCGGGCTCCCGATCGACGCCGTTCTCGATCCCGCGGAGCCAACGATCGAACCAGCGCACCCTGAGCTCCCAGAAGTCGGTCGCGAGCTGCCCGTCGAGGGTCGCGTCCGGCCCGAAGTCGACGTCTCCGGCCCAGGTGAGCGAGCGGTCCCCGTGCGTCCAGGGTCCGAGGATGAGCCTCACCGGGCCGCGCTTGCGCTTCGACAGCCCCATGAAGTTGTCCGTGGCCGTGCGCGGGTAGGGGTCGTACCACGAGGACATGTGCACCATGGGCGCGTCCGGCCACGCGTCGTAGAAGCCCTCCGCGTAGATCCCCGGCTGCTTCCAGTAGTCGGTGAAGCGTCCCTCGGTCCACTGCTCGAAGAGGTAGGCCTCGTAGTCGGGGGCGAGGCTGACCGGCGAGTGCCCGGGGCGCCACGGCATCTCCCGGAACCAGCGGTGGACGTCGACGCTGCGCAGCGCCGCCTCCAGCTCCGGATCGGCCAGGACCTCGGGGCTGACCAGCGCGTTGCGGTAGGCCCAGGTCGCCTGCTTGAGCTCGAAGGCGCCGCCCTGCCGAATGCCGCCCTGATAGGAGTTGGAGAAGCCGCCCGAGTCGAGGAACATCGCCGCGACGCCGGGCGCGCCGGCCGACGCGAGCGCGCCCTGGGTGTGCGCGGCGTAGGACAGGCCCATCGTCCCGATCCTTCCGTCGCACCACGCCTGCTCGAGGATCCAGGCGCAGGTGTCGTACCCGTCCGGCGCGTCGTCGACGTACTTGCGGTACTCGCCCTCCGAGCCGTACCGGCCCCGGACGTCCTGGTAGACGACGGCGTACCCGCGCTCGACGAAGGCGCGCGCCACGTCGGCGCGGCTCTTCGCCTCCTCCGGCTCCTCGGCCGAGCGCTCCGAGCGGCTGGGGACGTCCCGGCCGTACGGGGTCCGCTCGAGGATCACCGGCCACGGGCCGCGAAGCTCGACGCCGTCACGGGCGGGCAGGTAGACGTCGGTGGCCAGGCGGACCCCGTCGCGCATGGGCACCATGAGGCCCGCGCGCAGGAGCATGCCGTAGGGCCCGCCGGCGGGCATCCCGTCCGGGCCCGCACGGTCGGCCGCGCATCCGGGAGCGGCGAGGATCGCGGCGGCGGCCGCGAAGACCCGGGCGAACTCGCGGCGCGACAGGGTCCGGTCGGGAGGCAGGTCGGGGCTCATTCAGGGATTCGGTTCGGGCTCGCGCGCGTCCTCTCCGGCGGGCACGTCGCCCGCCCACCGTCCGAATACCGCCGGAAGCGCCAGGCTGGCAAGGGCCATGGCCCACAGGGCCATGGCGATCCCGGAGTCGAAGAGGACGCCCCAGTCGCCGCCCGAGAGCGCCATCGCGCGCCGCAGGTTCTTCTCCATCAGGGGGCCCAGCACCAGCCCGAGGACGACCGGAGCGAGCGGGAAGCCGAGCTTGCGCATGAGGTAGCCCACGATCCCGAAGAGGGTCATCAGCACGAGGTCGAACGCGCTGCCGTTGACGGCGTACACCGCGACGAAGGCGACGGCGGCGACGCCCGGGATGAGGAACCAGCGCGGAAGCGTCAGCGCGCGCACGAAGACCCCGACGAGCGGCAGGTTCAGCACGAGGAGGAAGGCGTTGCCCACGTACATGGAGGCCGCGAGCCCCCAGAACAGGTCGGGCTGCTCCTCGATGAGGAGCGGTCCCGGGGTCACGCCGAGGCCGAGCAGCGCGCCGAGCAACACCGCCGTGGTCCCGCTGCCGGGGACGCCCAGCGTGAGCAGGGGGATCATCGCCCCGTTGGCGGCGGCGTTGTTGGCGGACTCGGGCGCAGCCACGCCCCGCAGGTCGCCCCGGCCGAAGCGGCCCTCCCGCCCGACGATGCGCTCCTCGGTCGAGTAGGCCAGGAACGAGGCGATCGTGCCGCCGGCACCGGGGAGCACCCCGACCAGGAAGCCGAGCGCGCTGCCGCGGATCATCGTCCAGCCGCTGCGGGCGAGATCCCGGAGCGAGAGCACGACCCGCCCGTACGAGGACGTGAAGGTCTGGCCGCTCTCGGTCTCCTCGAGGAGGTTCAGGACCTCGCTGACCGCGAAGAGGCCGATCGTCACCACGACGAAGTCCATCCCGTCGAGGAGCTGGATCTGGCCGAAGGTGTAGCGGGGGATCGCGCTGTTGGGATCGAGCCCGACCGTGGCGAGCCAGAGGCCGAAGGCGGTCGACGCGAGACCCCGCACGAGGCTCCCGCCCGAGAAGCTGGACAGCGCGGAGAACGCGAAGACCATGAGCGCGAAGTACTCGGCCGGGCCGAAGCGGATCGCCCAGCTCGAGAGGGGCGGCGCGAAGAGGACGAGGGCGAACACCGAGCAGGTCCCGCCGACGAAGGAGGCGACCGCGGACATGGCCAGCGCCTGCCCCCCGTGGCCCTGGCGCGTGAGCGGATACCCGTCGAGCGCGGTCACCACGGAAGAGGCCGTGCCGGGGACGTTGAGCAGGATCGTGCTGATCGAATTCCCGTATTGCGAGCCGTAGTAGATGCCGACGAGCAGGATGAGCGCCGACTCCGGCGGCATGCCCGTCGCGAAGGTGACCGGAATGAGGATCGCGATCGCGTTGATCGGTCCGATTCCGGGCAGCATCCCGACGAAGGTGCCGACCACGACCCCTCCGAGCGCGAGCCCGAGGTTGAGCGGCCGCAGGGCGACCGCGAAGCCCTCGAGGAGATGGCTCAGCGCATCCACAGCGAGCCGACCGGAAGGGGCAGGGCCAGCAGGTTCACGAAGAGGATCCAGAGGGCGCCCGCGAGGAGCGACGCGGAGACGAGGCCTCGGCGCCGCGGAGCCCCGAAGAGGCTCGACAGCGCCGCGACCACGAGCGTGGTCGACGCGAAGAAGCCCAGAAGGGGGAGGGCGGCGGCGTACAGGAGGAAGGCGCCGGCCGCCGCGCTCAGCTTCC
>JBFFWJ010000315.1:0-4876 GCA_041570315.1 Longimicrobiales bacterium
CACGTCTGCTAGGGTATTTCCTGTCTGGCTTCACTCGGCAGGAGCTCATTTGAAGGACAGGGAAGACACGAGCAGACGCACGCAGACGGTCCGATTCTGGACCGCACTCGTCATCTACGCCGGCGCAGGCTGGGCGGCGACGGAGATGCTGCTGGCCGTCCGGCAGCAGTATCGGCTGCCCGACGCCGGGCGTCCTGCGACTGCGCGAACCGGTCGAAGAGCCGCTCCAGCGCATCCGGCTCGATGCCCGGCCCGTCGTCGGTCACCGAAACGACCAGATGGGTCCCGCGCTCCTCCACCGACAGAACGACCTGCCCCCCCTCCGCGACCACGCGGATCGCGTTGTCCAGGAGGTTCGCCAACGCCTGCATGATCCGATCTCGGTCGACCCGCGCCACCAGCTCGCCCTCGCCGGCGCGTACCACGAGCGCCACGCCCTTGCGCTCGGCCTGATCCCGGAAGGTGTCGCTCGCCTCCTCCAGGATCGGGGGCAGCTCCTCGAGCGACGGCCGTACGACCAGCGCCCCTTCCTCGATGCGCGAGACGTCCAGGAGATCCTCGATCAGGCTCTGCATGCGCCGTCCCGAGCGGAGGATGATCTCCGCCTGGCGAAGCCTCTGCTGTCCGTCCAGCGGCAGGTCGATCAGGAGGTCGGCGGCCGCGAGCACGACGCCCAGGGGATTGCGCAGGTCGTGCGAGACGATCGAGACGACGTCCTCCCGCTGCCGTATGGCCCGATGCAGCGCCTCCTCCTTCTCGCGGATCTCCGTCATGTCCGTGAAGGTCAGGACCGCGCCTCGCAGCTCGATTCCGTCGACGAGCGGGCGCAGCGACCAGCGTGCCGGGAAGGGGATCCTTCTCCGACGCCAGAGCACGTCCTCGGCGCCCGAATCGAGAGGCTCGCCCGCCGCCAACGCCGAGAGCACCGGTGATTCGCCCCGCGGCCTGGGATCCCCGTCCGGCCCCGAGTGGAAGAGCGTGTCGTGCACGTCCCGGCCGCGGATCTCGGAGTCGGCATACCCGAGCAGGAGCTCGCCGGCCCGATTGAGCGAGGTGCATCGCCCGTCGAGGTCGACGCCGAGCACCCCGTCCCCGGTCGCTTCGAGCAGGGAGTCGATCTCCCGACGCGCCCGGACCGCCTCCCGGCGACGCTTCTCCGCCTCGAGGGTCAGGTCCCGGTACCGGTACCCGATGCGGCCCACGATGAGCATCCCGAAGAGCGCCACGAGGGCGAGCGCGAAGGCGCTGCGGTTCTGCCAGCTCCGGGCAGCGGCCATGTCGCGGCGGCCCTCCTGCACCGCGCTCTCGATCGCCCGGTTGAGCTCCCGCGTCGCCTGCACGAGCCCGGTGTAGCGCTCCCGCAGCCGGGCCTCGGCCTCCGGGCTCGGCCCTTCCGCGAAGATCGCCTGGTTGTCCACGTCCCAGCGCGTCCAGTCCGACACGAGCGCCGCCACGCGCGGCAGGACCTCGTCGCGGACGTCGGACGCGAGGTCGTCGACCAGCCCGCGGAGCTCGAGCAGCTCCTGCTCCTTCTCGCGGTCCGAGGCCATGTAGGGCTCGCGGAACACCGCGCGGTCGCCGGTCAGCAGGAAGCCCTCCATCCGCGCCATCTGGCGCAAGAGGATGAGCTCGAGAGCCGAGCTGTTTCGGGCGGCCGGCTCGAGCACGTCCGTGATGCGGGACTGCGCCTCCGTCACCTGGTCGCCGTAGTAGGCGGGGATCACGACGAGCGCGACGAGCGAGACCGCGACGAACGCGAGCGCAGCGAGCCCCCGCCACGGCGCCCTGATGCCGGCGCCCGCCGCTCCCCCGGCCCGCTGTCGCTTCAGACCTCCGATCCTCCACCACGGCCTCGCCCGCGCCCCCGCCCACCCCACTGGGGGCCGCCCTCCGGGTAGAGCTCCTCGGAGAGCCTGAAGCTCGCGTTCAGCTCCTCGTCTACCTCCGTCCCGAAGATCCGCCCGGCGATGTAGCGGCCCAACACGGGCCCCTGCTTGAACGACTCGGCCGAGCCGCCGCCGGCCAGCCAGGCGTTGTCGTAGTCGGGGTGCCGGTCGATGAGGAAGTTGCGGCTCACGACGTTGCAGTAGTGACACGCCCTCGTCTCGTTGATGGGCCTGTCCGCGAGCGCGGGGAAGTACCTCGCCAGGATCTCCCTGGGGCGCTCGTGCAGCTCCGGCGGGACCGTGCGCACGCTGGTGTCCGGGTCCTCTCCCCGCGCTCCGCCGGCCCGCACGCGGAACCCTCGGGAGTCGCCGGGCAGCGCCGGCCACCCGGTGGTCTCGGGCACGTTGTAGCTCGGCATGTTCGGGTAGCGGAAGGACTCGTCGCCCGGGGGCGTCGCGAAGTAGTACACGTGGCCCATCGCGTTCGCGCTGAACCGGCGCGTCATGAGCTCCGGCAGGAGCTTCGCGAACCAGGGGCCGACCGCGATCACGAACAGCCCGGCCTCGAGCACCTCCCCGTCCCCGAGACGCACGTTCGAGAGCGTGCGCCCGTCGGCGGCGCCCATGGACACCCGCCCGATCCGGATCTCCCCGCCCTCCTGCTCGAAGACCCGCGCCACCGACTCGATCGCGCGCCGGGCCCGCACGACGCCCGCGGACGGCTCGTAGACGGCCGCGCCGATGTCGGGCGTGTGGATCGCCGGCCATCGGTAGCGGACCTCGTCCGGCGTGAGGATCTCGTACGGATGCCCAAGGGCGTTCCAGTTCTCGCAGCTCTGCTCCAGGAAGGGCGTCATCTCCTCGCGCATCATGAGGTCGCCGGTCTGGTAGAAGAGCCGGGGGAGCAGGTCGTCACCGTGCTCGTCGTCCCACTCCTTCCACAGGCGCGTCGCCTCGATGGCCCAGCGCCCCCACTGGAGCCCCTGGGGACGGTCTCCGTAGCTCGAGCGAACGCCCCGCGTCTCGCCCCCCGAGGTGGACCGCGAGTTCCCCGGACCGTACTGGTCGACGAGCGTCACCCGCATGCCGCCGCGCACGAGGTTGAGCGCCGTCCACGCTCCGAAGTTGCCGGCCCCGATCACGACCGCGTCGGGCGCCTGCCCGCCGCGCACGAAGGGAGCCCTCACGGGGGCCGCTTCCGCCCGGCCGGCGCTCACCGTCCCGGTGACGGCGAGGCCCGCGCCGGCCGTAGCGACCTTGAGGAAATCGCGCCGATCGATGCTCACCGGCGCTCCGTCAGTCGCGGATCGCGCGAAGGCTGATCCCCTCGAGGACGGCGGGATCGGGGGCGAGCTCGGACGCTCCCTCCTCGAAGCCGTTCATGCGGAGGATGTAGGAGACCAGGCTCACCGCCTCTTCGGGCGTCAGGCTGCCCGGGGCGCTCTCCGGCATCTGCGTGAAGATCATGTCGTAGAGGTTGCCGGCGGAGCGCCGGCTCCACTTGAACTTGAACTGCGCGTCGGAGAACTCGCTCGAGTAGTGGCACTCGGTGCACTGCGCCCGGAACGTGTCGCGCCCGCGGTCCGCCTGGGCCGCCGTGAACACGGCGCTTCCCTCGGCGGGCGCGCTCGCCTCCGCCACCGCTTCCTCGACCGGCTCGGCTGCGGCGGCCGCGGCCCCGGGGCTGGGCGCCGGGTCCGAAGCCGTCGCCCCCGAGGCGCACGCGGCGACGGCCAACCCGAGGAGCAGGGAAAGGGGCTTGGACGAGGAGCTCATGGTCGAATCCCTTGCGGTGGTGAACGTGAGGTGCGGGAAAAAAAGAGAGCTTGGCGGCCGCCGGGCGGCAAGCGGAGGGTCGGCCCCGTTCGACTCCATACCGCTCAGATCTTGATGTAGATCCGCCGCCGGTGCAGCGCCCACACGACCCCCAGCCAGAAGAGCACGTAGGCGAGGGCGAAGGCGAGCGAGCCGTTGAAGTCCCCCGCCCACGACCGGAAGGCCGTCTCGTAGAGCCACGCGTAGAGCGACGTGCCGCCGTCGCCGCCCACCCGGATCCGGCCCATCGCCTTGGTCATCATGCCCGACGCCACGAAGACGGCGATCGCGTTCATGCCGTATACCACCATCCACCGCTCCCATGCGCCGCGAAGCCCCTTGCCGTCGATCAACCAGTACATCGTGCCGAAGAGGAGGAGCGCCGTGCCCGCCGTGAAGACGACGTAGGAGCTGGTCCACAGGTTCTTGTTGATCGGGAAGACGAGGCCCCACGCGAGCCCGACCGGCACGAGCGCGACGCCCGCGACCAGCATCCCCCGGGCGAGGCCGGCGCGCTCGCGTCCGGACCGGAGCCACTCACCCGTGAAGATGCCGAGCAGCGCCGTCGCGACGGCCGGCACGGTCGACAGCAGGCCTTCGGGATCCCAGGTGCCCTGCCAGAGCCGACCATCCATCAGCATCCGGTCGACGTACGCCGCCAGGTTGCCCTCCGGCGACAGGTCGCCGGCGCCGTAGCCGGGCACGGGCACCAGCACGAGCACGCCCCAGTAGGCCAGGAGCAGCGCCGGAGCGAGCAGGTGCCGGCCCCGTCGGGTCAGGAAGATGTAGGAGCCGGCCGCGGCGAAGTAGACGAGCCCGATCCGCTGGAGCACCCCCGCCAGGCGCATCTCCGCGAAGTCGAAGTCGGGCACGGCGCGCATGGCGAGTCCGAGCGCGATCAGGATCAGGGAGCGCCGGAGGACGTGGCGCAGCAGGTCGGCGCGAGCGGCGCCCTCCCGCAGACGCCTCGCGAAGGAGAACGGGATCGCGACGCCGAGGATGAACAGGAAATAGGGGAAGACCAGATCCGTGGGGGTCCATCCGTGCCACGCCGCGTGGGCCAGCGGGGGATACACGTAGGCCCAGCTTCCCGGATTGTTGACGAGGATCATCCCCGCGATCGTGAGGCCCCGGAACGCGTCCAGGGACTCGAGCCGGCCGTGGGACGGCGGCGG
>JBFFWJ010000316.1:0-4856 GCA_041570315.1 Longimicrobiales bacterium
AATGCGGAGCGGTACCGCGTGATCGTGCACCACTTCTATCAGCAGTACGTCGAGCAGCGCGACTGGCTCACGGCGGAGGAAGTGTGGCGACACGTGCGCGAGCTCCTCGACTCGGCCTACACGGTCGTGGAAGAGGTCGCCGGTGCTCACGGGGCCTCGGGGCTCGCGGAGCGCGTCTTCGGTGACGCCCACGGCCTCGACTCCGACCGCGCGGCCGGAAGACTCCTGGAGCGCATGCTCGTGCACCGGCACGCACGCGCCGGCTTCGCGCTCCCGCTGTCGGCCGAGGATCGCGAGACCCTGTTCGCCCTCTCGGGCCTCGCGATCGACGAGATCTCCTCGACCGTGCACGTCGCCGGCCTCGGAGGCACCGACCCTCTCCTGGTCGCCGCGCGAGCCGGTCGCCACGTCCTCGCGCTGCCGCTGCGCACGGTATACGCTGTCCGGGACGACGCGCACGCCCACGGTGGCGTTGTCTTCGCCGTCGAGAACCGGTCGGTGTTCGCCGCGCTGCACCGCGCGGTGGACGACCTCACCGGGGACCGCTACCCCACACTCGTCTGCACCGGGGGCCACCTCAGCCTCGCCGCGCTCCGGCTGCTCGATGCGCTCGCGGCTGCCGGTGCGATGGTGCGCTACTCGGGCGACTTCGACGGAAAGGGGCTCATGATCGCCGACGCGCTCGCCGGCCGGCTCGGCTCGGCCTTCGTGCCGTGGCGAATGGATCCCGACACGTACCTGCGGACGATCGAGGCACGCCCGGCCGCGAGGCGCATCGACCCCGGTCTCTTCGCCCCCGACGTCGAGCGCCGCTTCGGCGAGCTCGTCGACCTCGTGCGGGACCGGGGAGCTGCGTTCCAGGAGGGGTGGATCGACGGGCTGGTGGAGGATGTGCGGGCCGGGGCACCCGACGGGGATCCCGACGATCCGCGGTCGTGAGAACGGCTGCTCACGCGGGCGCCATGCCTCTCATCGCCCGTGCCATGCCGCCGCATCCGGCAGGCCGCCCGGCCACCGCCGTCCCGCTCTCGGTACTGATCCACCGGTCGCTCCGCCGCCCGCCGCGCCCCCCACCCTTCGACCGATCGCTGCCCGTGCTCGCCTAGCGTACTTTGCCGACGCTGCGGCGTGGCTCGTACGAGGAAGGGAACAATGCGGCTGAGCGTGGAGGGGCTGTCGAAGCGGATCTCCGGTCGGGTCGTCGCAGGGGTCGAGGAGCTGGCTTCAGGTGGGCTCATCATACGCTTCGAGGATGGGGCGTATCTCGCGATCGAGGATGGCGAGCCTGGGCTGGGCGCGCTTCTGCATGACAAGGCGTCGGCCATTCGGTCGAAGGGCCCGGGCCCGACGCGCCGCCAGCTCGAGTACCTGGAGTTCATCCGGCGCTACATGTACCGCAACGGCGTATCACCGGCCGAGGCGGACATCGAGGCACATTTCCTGGTGTCGGCACCGTCCGTGAATCAGATGGTCCGGACGTTGGAGCGGCGCGGCTTCATCAGCCGAGATCGCGATTGGCTCGGCCAAACGGTACCGCGTTCCATCCGTGTCCTGTGGGAGGAATGAACGAGGACGGCTCGTCGGACGGTGCGACTACCGCGGCGACGGCCGGCTCGACCGCGTCGGGACCGGGGTGGAGTACAACGTTACGTCCGCTCGTCCTTCTCCTCGAACAGGGCGAGGTAGCGCTCGAACGCGAACATGCGGTAGATCCTCTTCCCGGTGATCTCTCGGAGCAGTCCGATCTCCTCCAACGCATTCGTCAGCGAGTTTGCCGCCGGCTGTGACAGGCCCGTGGCCTCCTGGACGCCCCGGACGTTGACGATCGGGTAGCGAAATAGGTGCTCGAGGAGCTGGAGGGCCGACCCGGCCCTCCGTCCCATGTCCTGGTTGATTTGGGCACGGGCTTCCTCACGGACCTGCACGATGCGTTGTGCCGTGGCGGTGGCCTCAGTCGAGACAAAGGCCACTGCCTCCAGGAAGAACTCGATCCATCCCTCCCAGTCGCCCACTTCCCGAATGGCCTGAAGTCGCTCGTAGTAGTCGTTTCGGTGCCGCTTGAAGAAGATCGACAGGTACAGGATCGGCTCGGTGAGGACCCCTTCCTGGACGAGCATGAAGGTGATGAGGAGTCGACCGATCCTTCCGTTGCCGTCGAGGAAGGGATGGATCGTCTCGAATTGAGCGTGCGCGAGCGCGACGCGCACGAGTTTCGGAAGCTGGGACTCCGCATGGAGGAAGATCTCCAGCTCGTGCAGCGCGGGGTGCATCTCCGACACGGGCGGCGGCACGAACCGGGCGGCGGCCGGTGAGGGACCGCCGATCCAGTTCTGTGTCCGCCGGAACTCACCGGGCGTCTTGGAAGGCTCGCCTCCGCGCACACCCGCCATCAGCCTCTCGTGGATCCCCCTGATCAGGCGGAGGGAGAGCGGCAGCTCCTTGACGCGATCCAGGCCGTAGCGCAGGGCATCGATGTAGTTCGTGATCTCCCGGACATCGACTCTCTCTCTCCGTCGCTGCAGCTGCGCCTCGTACTCGAGGAGGTCGACGAGCGAAGCCTCGGTACCCTCGATCTGGCTCGATAGCACCGCTTCCCGACGTACGTACATGAAGACGAAGAGGTCGGGGTCGGGTAGGATCTCCGCGGAGCCCACCAATCGACCCAGGGCGAGGGTCGCTTTCTCCAGGAGCTCGGCCAACGCGTCGAGCTCGATGTCGTGCGGAGGGAAGTTGGCGGGCACGAATGCCCGGAAGCCTCCCGGCTGTTGTCGAAAGACACCTGCCCTGTGGCTCGCAGCAATCGGATCGCGCATTGAGAACTTTATGAGTCGGCCGCGGACTCATAAGAATGTCGTCCGCATCTTATGAATACGCAATCGTCCCATAAGGAAGGGACTTCGGGCGGTCTTGGTGGCATCAGGAGTACGCAGCTTCACCCGCGCATGCCCGTGGAGCGACGCCGATCACGATCCGGACCTGCCCCATCCGGCCATCGGCCCGCTCCCGACGCGCGGGCAGGCTCAGGGCGTCTCTCTTCCGAGCACCTCTCATCGAACCCCTCTCATCGAACCTCCTGCGCGCGCTCGACGAGCTGCAGGAGCTGGTCGCGCTGAGCGAGGTGCACGCCGATGCGTGGATCGAGCGCATCCGAGCGGAGCGGGAGGCCGGGCGCCCGTGACGGAAAGGCAGCGCCGCGACGTTCATCTCGACACGAGCTTCCTGATCCGCGCGCCGCGGCAGCTTCGCCGACTGCGTGGTCGTGGGGACCGCGCGGACGGCCGGAGCGGCCCTGGCGACGGCGGACCGGACGGTGGCGCGTCGCTTTGCGGAGCAGGGGGTGTTGCTCGCGGAATGACCGGAACTCGGCGGGTTGCACACCACCGCATCCGGGTCGTGCGCGCGGCGACGCCTGCGGAGCTGGTCGCGCTGGTGTCGTAGGGTGGGGCGGTCCGGAGGTCACACGCTACCGCAGCCCCTTCGAGCGCTCCCGCAGCTCTTCCCACGCAGCCGTAGCTCGATCCGCTCTTCCCGTGGCGCGACTTCGCGCGAACCTCTGTGGCCCCGAGTACCTTCTACCGTCCGTTCACGTCGCCGAGGAGGATCCCCGTGCTACGCACAGCCGCCGCGCTCGTCCTGTCCTTCACGATCACCGCGTGTGAGCCTCCGGGCTCCGAGGCCGACGCCGAGCCTCTCGCCCAGCAGCTCGCCGCTCCCGAGTACATGAACCCCAACCCCCGGGCGCCGTACTCCGAGGGCGTTCGCTACGGGGGACTGCTCTTCCTGGCCGGCAAGACCGGAGGAGCCGGAGAGCGCGGCGTTCAGCCCGAGACGCGCCGCGCGCTCGAGTCCATCCAGGAGGCGCTCGAGCGTTTCGGGTCCTCGATGGACCGGGTCCTGAAGTGCACCGTGTTCCTGGTGGACATGGCCGAGTGGGGCGCGATGAACGAGGTCTACGCGGAGTTCTTTCCCGACAACAAGCCCGCGCGAACGGCCGTCGGGATCCATCTCTCGGGAGACACCCGGGTCGAGATCGAGTGTCTCGCGGCCGCGTGACGAGGGCGACGCCCTCCCGGCGTTACCGGACCACCGAGAACGCGCGAGTCTTCCTCGGGCCCACCCGGACGATCGCGAAGTCGTCGTCGAACGAGGCGACCCGCCCGAGGCCGAGCCGCTCCATGACGGCGAAGCTCGTGCGATCGACCAGCGAGAAGTCCTGATCGGGGAAGTCCCGCCCATAGCCCCAGGCGACCTCGAGGTCCGCGCCGCCGACCGGCTCGATCACAGCGACCCCCGACCGCAGGGCCTCCCAGAAGGCTTCCGCGGCCCCGCGATGAATCCGGTGCCGGAGGAGCGTCCACGTCTCCACGAGCACGTGGTCGGTCGTCAGGAGCGCGCCCTCCCGGAGGATCTCCTTCGCACGCGCGTTGCTCACGTCGGATGCGTCCGCGGCCGCGTACCACACGGACGTGTCGACGAAGAGGCTCACCCTTCTTCGTCGGCGAAGGCCGCACCGATCAGGGCATCCTTCTCGCTCGCGATGTCCGAGCCGCCCGAAGCGCCGAGATCGAACACGGACGCCACGTCCACCGCGGCCGACGGCCGCGCGAGGTCGGCGGCGACGAGCCGACGGACGTACTCCGCCAGCGAGACGCCGAGCTCGCCCGCTCGCGCTCGGGCCGCCTGTAGCGTCTCTCGGTCGAAGGAGAGCTGCGTTCGTGTCATCATGATACTTACATCATGATGTACTCCGGCCTTGCGCACAATGGACTCCCGCCGCAGCGCATCGGGTCCTGCGTCGTGGTTAGCTTCGCGGTGAGCGCTCGGTGGGGGCGCGCGGATGGCGGAAGGGGCGCATG
>JBFFWJ010000317.1:0-4855 GCA_041570315.1 Longimicrobiales bacterium
AACGCTGGAAGGCGCGCCTGGTTCTCACGGCCCGCACCGAGCTTCCCCCGCGTGAGGAGTGGGATCGCTGGGTCGCGGGGCACGACGATGCGGACCGCACGAGCCGACGGATTCGCCTCGTGCGGCGGCTCGAGGGTCTGGGCGGCCAGGTGATGGTCGCGGCCGTCGACGTGACGGACACGGAGGGCATGCGGGCGCTGGTCGACGACGTCCACGTCCGCTTCGGGCCGATCGACGGGGCCCTGCACGCGGCCGGCACGCTCGACGACGGCCTGATCCTCGGCAAGGAGCCGGATGCCGCCGCGGCCGTGCTGGCTCCGAAAGTCCGGGGCACGGCCGTGCTCCGTGAGGCTCTGGCGGACGAGCCGCTCGCCTTCGCCGTGCTGTTCTCCTCGAGGAGCGCGATCACCGGCATCGCCGGCCAGGTCGACTACGCGGCCGCCAACGCGGTACTGGACTCGCAAGCCTTCGCCTGGAGCGCCGCCGGTGGTCCCTTCGTGGTGTCGCTCAACTGGAGCGCGTGGCGTGACGTGGGCATGGCGGCCGAGCTCGCCGGCCGACTTCGAGAGATCCCTGCCGAGCGCGTCGAGACCCCGGTCTCCTACCCGCTCTTCGAGCGGTGCCACGAGGGTGCGCACGGGCGTGAGTTCCTGGGCGAGATCAATACGCGTGATCACTGGCTGGTCGGCGAGCACAGGATCAAGGACGGCGAGGCCTTGATCCCCGGAACGGGGTATCTCGAGCTGGTCCGGGCCGCCGCCCAGGCCGACGGCGCCAACGGGCGGATGCTCGTCCTCCAAGACGTCATGTTCATCGCGCCCTTCGTGGTGCACGACGACGCGAGCCGCCACCTGCGGGTCTCGCTCACCCGGACCGGCGACGAGGCCGAGGTGGTGATCGAGGGCTCTCCCACGGGGGAGGACCCGGAATCCTGGGAGGAGCATGCGCGCGGGACGGTGCGCTCGGAGACCGTCGAGCCGCCGCCCGTGCGCCCGCTCCAGGAGATCCTCTCCCGGTGTCCGGACGTCGAGGAGGCGCGCGACCGGAGCGAGGAGACGTTCCTGCAGCTCGGACCAAGGTGGAGCAACAAGCGCCGTTCATACGTCGGGCGTGGGGAGGCCGTCGTCGAGATCGAGCTGCCCGAAGCCTATCTCGGCGACATGGACGAGTATCTCCTGCACCCGGCGCTCCTCGACGTGGCGACCGCGGGCGCGCAAACTCTGATCCCCGGCTACGACCCGGCCCGGGATTTCTTCGTGCCGGCCTCCTACGGCACGGTCTGGATTCGCGCGGCGCTCACCCCCCGGCTCTTCAGCCACATCCGCTACCGGGGAGACGCCGAAGTCGAGGACTTCGCGACCTTCGACATCTCGATCCTCGACGAGGAGGGCCGGGAGCTCGTCGGGGCGGAAGAGTTCACCATGGTCCGCGTCCAGGACCGCGGCCTGATGAACCGCGAGCGCACGTCGTCCGCCGGCGCAGCGGCGCCCGCTGCGCCGTTGGCGATCGATCTCGACGAAGCAACGTCGCCCGAGGAGGGGATCGAGGTGTTCCGGAGGATCCTCGCGGGCCGGGTGCCGCCTCAGGTCGTCGTGTCTCCGCAGGATCTGAACGCCTGGATCCGAGCGCTGGACGCACCCCCGGAGGAGGACGCGGCCACCGCTGCTCCGGGCCGCGAGCCACCCGTGGACGTCGCGGCCATCGAAGACGCCCTTCGGACGCACGAGGCGGTGGACGACGCCGCCGTCAACGCGTACGGGCGCGGCGACGACATCCGCATCGTCGCGCACGTCGTGCACGATGTCGACGCGGACGTCACGGTGAGCGAGCTGCGCCGCTATCTGCGTGACCGCCTTCCCGAGGAGCTCGTGCCGCAGCACTTCCTCGAGGTGGAGGACCCACCCCGCAACTCCGACGGATCGATCGACAAGTCACGGCTCGAGGATCCGTTCGCGCCCGTGGACGACTACGTGGCCCCGCGCAACGACACCGAGTCGGTCATCGCCGAGGTCTGGCAGGAGCTGCTCGGGCTGGACCGCGTCAGCGTTCACGACAACTTCCTCGACATCGGTGGCCACTCGCTGCTGGCGATGCGCGCGATGACCAAGATCAAGAAGAAGATCGGCGTGCGGATCACGGCCTCGGCGATCAACATGCAGACCCTCGAGCAGATCGCCGCCCAGATCGAGCGCGAGCACGTCGAGGCGTAGCAGCGAAGAGGCGTGGACGGGGCGATGCCCGCCCCGCACAGGAGGCCGTCCAAGCTGGCATGGAAATTGATCGCACGGATGACCGACCGACGACCCTCGCTCGCCCCGACCCGCTATGTCCTTGAAACCCCTTCTGATCGCTGCATTCTTCGCACTCTCGGCCTGTGACGTCTCCGAGGCGATCCAGCCTCTGCCCGATGGAGAGGATCCGCCGACGGGCACGCTGGCCGAGAACTACCCCGGCGACGCCGGGCTCGGGGGCGACCCGTCGGTCGTGTGGTTCGAAGATTTCGAGGAGGGCTCGCTGTCCGCGATCGCCGCGCGCTACGACCAGTCGCGCGACAACGGACGCTGGACCCTCGTGGGCGACACGCCCAACGGCACCGGCTCGGCGCTGGCGATGCGCGCCGGCCAGGGCCAGCAGGCGGTGGACCTCTACAAGCGGCTGCCCGACGGCAACGAGTGGTGGGTGCGCTGGTACGCACGCTACGAGGCCGGCGTGCCCTGGCACCACTCGGGTATGTGGTTCGGCGGCTACAACCCCTCGCAGTCGTTCCCCAGCCCGAACGCGGGGCGGCGACCCAACGGTGGCGACCGCTTCTCGATCGCGATGGAGCCGGCCTACGACGGCCCATCGGGCCCGCGCTTCGACTTCTACAACTACTGGATGGCCATGCACTCGTGGATGGCCGATCCGATCAACGACGACGGGACCGCCTACTACGGCAACGGGCTCGTGCACCGCAACGACTTCACCATCGACGAGGACGCCTGGGTGTGCCTCGAGGTGCACGTCCGGCTGAACCCGGACCCGGGCAGCGGCGCGGGAGCCGTGCTCGAAGTGTGGAAGAACGACGCGCTCGTGCAGCGCTTCGACGACTCGGGTCCGATGGGATACTGGATCCGGGACAAGTTCTGTCCCGAGGGTGCGGACGGTCGCGAGTGCACCGACTACCCCGCCCCGGTCGATCAGACCCTCGACCTGCGGATGCGCAACACGGCGAGCCTGCGCCTCAACGCGTTCTGGCCGCAGAACTACATCACCGCCGACGCGCAAGGGACGCTGACCTTCGACCAGATGGTGGTCGCCACGCGGCGCGTGGGCTGCATCCGCTGATCGGGCCATCGCCCGAGGGGCCACCGCGACATCGCTCGCCCTCCCGGGCCGCCACCTCCGCGGGCGCTCCGGGCACGGGCACGGGCACGGGGCCGCGGCAAGGGGACTGGCACGGCGAGCACGCCGCGCCGCCCAACCGAGAGCCCCGTGGACCGAAAAGGCCCACGGGGCTCGGGTTCTTCAGACGCGCCTGCCAGGACTCGAACCTGGGACCCTCGGCTTAGAAGGCCGATGCTCTATCCAACTGAGCTACAGGCGCCTCGGCGACTCGGCCGACCCGCGGAGCCGAAAGCTAACGCGGCATCGAAGAAGGGCTCAACGGCCGGCCAGCCTCGACGGGCCATCGCATCCGAACCCGCCGCCCGCGGCGAGGGGACCCGCGTCACCCGCCTGCACGAAGGCGATGACTCGAGCCGCGGAGTACGGGTACGTCATGTCGGCACCAGTGACGATCAGGAGCGCCGCCGTTTGGGGGGAGCACGATATCACAGCCAGTACTACCTCGGGGTCCACCAAGCTCCCGAACGTGTGCCGAATTGGCTCAAACTGGGCACCCGACGGTGGACGCAAAGTCGCAAATCGCCCTCACGCCATCGACCACACGTTCTGGCCCTTCCACCTTCGCGGGTTGCCGACCGTGACGGCGAGGACCTGATACTCGCGCAGGCCGCACTCCGCCCGTAGGACCTGCCGCGGGCGATACTCCTCTCCTTTCGATCTCTTCGAAATCGACGCCGGGGCAGGTCAGCACCACATGGTCTCTGGGGACCCCATCTGGACGAGCGACTCTTCCATCAAACGGCTGAGGGGAAAGATCACGTGGAAGCGACGCAGGAGCGCCCGGACCAGCCACCGGCTCGGACCTGCCCCCCCTCTCGTAGGCCGCGCAGGGGATCGCAAGCTCTTCCTTGCGCACGTCGTCCCACACGTGCAGCTCCTAGCCTTCGGCCTGGAGGTACTCCGCCCAGCGATTGTCCTGATCGAACAGCACCACCGGCTCCTGTTCCGGCGAAAGGCGCTTGACGAGGCCCACCAGGATCTTGTGCGATCCGCCCACCGTCCCCTACTCGTTGCCCTCGACATAGAGGATCCGCCATCCCAACCGTCATTCCGCCATCGTGAATCGCTCACGGCGAGTCGGCTCCCAAATCTGGTCCCGACTACCTGCAAGCGCCCTGGCCAGGGCATGCATCGCGGCAAGGGTGCCCATGACGCCGAAGCCGACAATCTGGGCGGCGCGGGGCAGGGACACCCGATCGCCTACGATCCACGCGAAGAGCCCGACGGCGAGCCCCATGAGACCGACGACCAGCAGCCCCTGGGCCCACGCGTATTGCCAGGGGAGCAGGGCGATCCCCATGCCTGCGAGCAGCAGCACCCACGGGAGGGCCCATCGGCACACCTTGTGGCTGAAGAGCATCCAGGAGACGAGGCCGTATCGGGTGGGGTTCAGCAACCGACGCCAATACACCAACGTCTCGATGCCGCGCGTCATCGTCCGCACCTTGCGCCGGTACTCGCTTCTGAT
>JBFFWJ010000318.1:0-4850 GCA_041570315.1 Longimicrobiales bacterium
GCCTCCTGTTGCACGCTGAGCGCGGGAGCGAGCGGGGCGTCGGGTGCGGCGACCTCCGTCAGGTCGCCGCAGGCGGAGAGGACGAGGACGCAGCCGGCGAGGGGTGCGGTGAGGCGGCGCAGCATCTTGAAGCACTCCGGTGAAGAGACACGCTCGGGGGGACTACTTCATTCTACGGAGGGGCGCGTCGAGGAAACAAGTGTTTCGGACCCGGCCTCCGCCGGGTCTCGTGGAGCCCTTGCGTCCGCCTCGCCGATCCCCGATTACGAGGCACCGAGCGGAGGCCATCGGCGTCCGCGTCCCGCAACGGAGTCGTGCATCCACCGTGACGAGCGCCCGCACCGCAGCCGAGACCGAGCGATCCTTCATGGGTCATCCGCGTGGCCTGGCCACGCTCTTCTTCACCGAGATGTGGGAGCGCTTCTCGTACTACGGGATGCGGGCGCTCCTCACCCTCTTCATGACGACGGCGACGATCGAGGCCAACCCCGGCCTCGGCTTCGACGTGGCGACGGCCGGGGCGATCTACGGGCTGTACACGAGCATCGTGTACATCCTGGCCCTCCCCGGCGGATGGGTGGCGGACAACCTGTGGGGCCAGCGCAAGGCGATCTGGGTCGGTGGCTGGATCATCGCCCTCGGCCACTTCACGATGGCCGTTCCGACGCTCTTCACCTTCTTCCTCGGCAGGGTGTTCATCACGTGCGGCACGGGGCTCCTCAAGCCGAACGTGAGCACGATCGTGGGGGATCTCTATCCGGACGGTGGGGCCCGCCGCGACGCGGGCTTCTCCGTCTTCTACATGGGCATCAACCTCGGGGCCTTCCTCGGACCCATCGTCACCGGATGGCTGGGCGAGGGATACCATTGGCACTGGGGCTTCGGCGCCGCCGGCGTGGGAATGGTCCTCGGGCTCGTCCAGTTCCGGATGGGCCAGGAGCACCTCGGCGACGTCGGCTTCCTGGACACGGGCGACACGCCCGCGCAGGTGGCCGCCAAGTCCCGGAAGTTCTTCGGGACCTTCTTCGCCATCGTCGCAGGGATCGTGGGGTTCGGCTATCTGGTCTACACCGGCGCCATCCCCGTCACGATCACGCAGATCGCGAGCGCGCTGGGGTACAGCGTCCTTGTCCTCGTGGCGCTCTACTTCGTGTACGTCTGGTTCTTCGGGGGGCACAGCGACCGGGAGAACAAGCGGATGGCGGTGATCTTCTGGCTCTTCCTGATGATCGCCGTCTTCTGGTCCGGCTTCGAGCAGGCCGGCACGTCGCTCAACCTCTTCGCCCGGGACCTCGCCGACCGCACCGTCTTCGGGATCGAGATACCGGCGTCGACGCTGCAGTCCATCAACCCGATCTTCATCATCCTGCTCGCGCCCGTGTTCGGGAGCCTGTGGGTCTGGCTCGACCAGAGGAGCGTCAACCCGCCGATCCCGCTCAAGGCGGGCCTCGGCCTCCTCGGGCTCGCCACGGGCTTCTTCGTGCTCGCCTGGGGCTCCGCCAACGCGAGCTCGACCAACCTGGTGTCACCGGCCTGGCTCGTGGTCACCTACTTCCTGCACACGGTGGGTGAGCTGTGCATCTCGCCGATCGGGCTGTCGGCGATCACGAAGCTCTCGCCCAAGCAGCGGGTGGGTCAGATGATGGGCGTCTGGTTCGTCGGGGCCGCGCTCGGCAACCTCTTCGCCGGCCTGGTGGCGGGGCGACTCGAGACGATGATCCCCACCGATCTGTTCCGCACCGTCGCGATGATCACCGGCGCCGCGGGAATCCTCGCCGTCGTCGTCGCACCCTTCTTCAAGCGCCTCATGGGCGGGATCGACGACCACACGACCGAGACGCACGCCGAGGGCCAGGCGGCGACGCCCGGCGAGGGCGATTAGGAGGCGGGGGAGATCAGGGAGGCCCGGGCGGGTGAAGCGCACATGAGCCGGGCCCGGGGCACCGGTACGAGCCGGTCCGGCTAGGGCGCCGGGTCGCCGCGCCGGACGAGGCGACGGTACTCGCTGAGGTGGATCAGCGCGTCGGGCCTGGCGCCGTGGGCGTGCAGGAGCCGCGAGAGGTTGAAGTGGGCGGCCGCGAGCTCACCGTCGATCCCGAGCGCGCGGCGATACGCCTCGATCGCCGCGTCGTGCTTCCCGCCGTCCTCGAGCGCCACGCCGAGGTTGTAGAGCGGGCGTGCGCTCTCGGGGTCGGCCTCGGCGGCGGCCAGGTAGCGCGCCTCGGCCGCGGCGAGGTCCCCCTCCTCGTGCAGGAGGCGGCCCAAGTTGAGCAGGGCGTCCGCGTGCCCGGGGTCGATCGCGAGCGCGCGCTCGTACGCCTCGGCGGCCCGGTCGGGCGCCACCGCCTCCAGGTCGAGCGCCGTGTCGTACCAGTCGTCGGCGGTCATGTCCGGGTCGGCCTCGCCGGCGTCGAGCGCGCGCCGGGCGATGGGCTCGGCGCGCTCGGCTACCTCGGCGACCGCGAAGTCGATCTGGATCTGGCCCGAGTCGGGATCCCACGTCGTGTCTTCGTCGCGGACGAGCACGCGGTCGCCCACGGCGGAGATGCGGACCGCGCTCAGGGGGCGTCCGACCGGAAGCTGGTCGCGCAGCGACTCGAGCGCGCTGCGCACCCGGCGCGCCGGCACGTCCTCGTCGAGCAGCTCCCGGGCCGCGCGCAGCAGGACGATGTCCTGGAAGGAGAAGAGGTATGCGCCCTTCGGCCCGCGCTCGGGCGTGAGCAGGCCGCTGCGGGCCCACGACAGGATCCGGGAGGTGGGGAGGCCGAGGACCTCGGCGACCTCACGGGTCGTGTAGCCCTTCATGCCCTCGCTCGCCGAGGGGGGCTCAGCCCGACGCGGCCTTCTTGCGCGCGGACTTCTTCTTCGCTGCCGGCTTCCTGGCACTCGTCGTCTTCTTTCCCGCCCGGGCCGCGGGCTTGCGCTCCGTGCCCTCGCCCTCGATGGACGCCTTGAGCGCCGCCATGAGGTCGATGATCTGCGTCTTCGACTCCTCGGCGGGTGCCGCCGTGATCTCCTGCCCTTCGATCTTCCGCTGGATCAGCTCGAGCGTCTTCTCGCGCACTTCGTCCTGGAACGCCGTCGGATCGAAGGCCTCGCTCGAGGCCTGCTCGATGAGCTGCAGCGCGAGGCCCAGCTCGGCCTCGTTGACCTCGCCCTCCTCGACAGGCACCTCGTCGAAGGAGCGGAGCTCGTCCGCGTAGTAGAGCTGCTCCATGAGCAGGCCGTCCTCGTGCGGGCGGATCATGACGACGTACTGCTTGCCGCGCGTCGCCTGCTTGGCGATCGCGACCCGGCCGGTCTCGCGAAGCGCCGCGGAGAGCAGCCGGTACGCCCGCGCTCCCCCCTTGTCGGGCCCCAGAAAGTAGGCCTTGTTCGAGAACAGGCGCCCGACCGTGTCGGCGGGGACGAAGGAGACGATCTCGATCTCGTCGGACTTGGGCGCCTCGACCACCTCCAGCTCGTCCTTGGTGAAGAGCACGTACTGGTCTTTGGCGAACTCGTAGCCCTTCACGATCTCGTCCTTGGGCACCACGGTCCCGTCGGCCGGATCGATGTACTGCTGTCGCACGCGGACCCCGCGCTCCTTCCAGATCATGTTGAAGGAGACCTTCCGGGACGACTCCGCCGTGGAGTAGATCTTCACGGGGAGGGAGACGAGCCCGAAGGCGATGGTCGAGGTTCCGATCGCGCGCGCAGCCATGGTGCGGAAACGTATGTTCACGCTCGCGGGCGGAGCAAGGATTCCGCCGCCGGGGTCGGGTCCCACGCATCGGGGGGGCGGCGTCGCGACGGCCCTCCGGTCCGACCTCGCGGTGGCCATGCGGTCCGACCTCGGGGCGGCTCTCCGATCGGGCGCCGGGGCGGCTCACTCCAGCTCGTGCCCGCAGCGGCGACAGAAGCTGGCCGAGAGGTCGGCTTCCCGGTGGGTGCAGGCGGAGCACGCCCGCCCTCCGTCGCCGGGCGGCCGGGTGCGGTAGGTCAGCTCGGCGGTCACGATCCCGGTGGGAACCGCGATGACCCCGTAGCCGAGGATCATGACGAAGGACGCGACCAGCTGGCCGAACGGCGTGGCGGGCGCGATGTCCCCGTAGCCCACGGTCGTCAGCGTGACGATCGCCCAATACACGCCGCGCGGGATGCTCGTGAAGCCCGCTGCCGGGCCCTCGACCAGGTACATGACCGCGCCCACCACGATGACCACCGTCACCACGCCGACGAGGAAGACCGAGATCTTGTAGCGGGACGCCCGCAGCGCGGCGCCGAGGACGCTCGCCTCCCCGACGTACCGGGCCATCTTCAGGACCCGGAAGACGCGCATCACGCGGAGCACGCGGATCACCGCCAGGTACTGGCCACCCGGCAGCAGCAGGCTCAGGTACGTGGGAATGACGGCGAGGAGGTCGATCAGCCCGAAGAAGCTGAGGGCGTACGTCCGGGGACGCCGAACCGACCACAGCCGCAGGGCGTACTCGACCGTGAACAGGATCGTGAAGATCCACTCGCCCACCCTCAGCCCGGTGGGGTGCTGCGCCTTGACGCCCGCGACCGAGTCGAGCATGACCACGACGACGCTGCCCAGGATCGCGACGATCAGGCACACGTCGAAGACCAGGGCCCAGCCGCGCTCGTGCTCGAAGATGACGTGGTAGGTGCGCGCTCGCGGGGATCCGGGCGCGCCGCCGGGCTCGAGTGCCGCCATGGGTCTCCGTCGGGTGCGGTGGGGGGCAGGCCGCGCCGAAGGTAGCGTCGCGCGACCCCTCAAGGCATCGGTGCGCCACCGCCGGCCGGCGGTGGCGGCGCCTCCGGGTCGGAAGCGCTGGGATCGCTTCGGCTCCCGCCCGCGGGAA
>JBFFWJ010000319.1:0-4790 GCA_041570315.1 Longimicrobiales bacterium
CGGGGTGGGCCGGCTGCCCGATCATACGCCGCGGGGCGCGTCTTGCGCGACCCGAGCGGTTCGGAGGAAGTTGGGCCGTCCGTTCCCGACCCGTCCCTGTCCGGATCTCGATCATGGCGAACCGAAGCCGCATGCCCCACGCCCCCGGCCTCCGCGCGAGCCTCACGCTGGCCGCCACCGCGGCGCTCCTCCTGATGCCGGCTCCGGCCGCCGAGGCCCAGCGGGGTGCCGGCGCCCAGCAGGACCGCCGGGTCAGCGACCCGCCCACGCTGCGCCGCAACCTGCGCAACATCCTGGGCGGCGTGCCGATGACGGCGGCCGACAGCGCGCACCAGCGCGTCGTGCGGCGGCTCGACTTCGACAGCTACAAGGAGCTGGTGCGCGGCCTGACGCAGTTCGGCGACCGAGAGCAGGGGACGGCGCGCAACGCGGCGGCGGTCGACTGGATCGAGGACCAGCTGCGCGGGTGGGGCTACGAGACCGAGAGGGTCCACTACATGTACACGCCGCGGACGCCTCCCGGCGAGCCGGAGGCGGAGCCGGAGCCGCGCGAGGAGGTGTACGCCACCAAGGTCGGCGCGACCCGCGCCGGCGAGATCTACATCCTGGGCGCGCACATGGATGGGCGCGGGGGCGGGGAGGCGGCCAACGACGACGGCTCGGGAACCGCGCTGGTCATGGAGATCGCCCGGGTGCTGGCGGCCGACGACGTGCTGTCGGACGTGTCGATCCGGTTCGCGCTGTGGAACAACGAGGAGACCGGGCTGAACGGCGCGCGGGCCTACGTCGAGCAGAGGGCCGAGCTGCAGGGACGTGAGGACCCGCCGGGCTCCGGCCGGTACCCCGAGCCCCGCTGGCTGGGCATGATCCAGCACGACATGATGATGTGGGACCACGGCAATCCGGTGACGTTCGATCAGGCGCTCGACGCCGACGTGGACGTGGAGTTCCAGCTCAACTCGGCCTTCGCCGACGAGGCGGCGCAACTCGGCATCGCGCTCATCAACGCGAACCGGATGCACGCGACCGACTACCCGGCGGTCCTCAGCAACGCCATGAGCAACACCGATTCGACGCCGTTCATGGACCTGGTCCCGGCCGTCAGCCTGCGCGAGAACCGCCGGCTCTACGAGACCGGCAACGGCGCAAACCCGCACTGGCACCAGACGACCGACCTGTTCGAGACCTTCTCCGACGCCGACTTCATGCTCGGCTTCAACGCGGCGCAGACGACGCTCGGCGCGGTGGCGAAGCTGGGTGGCATCCGCATCGCCGGCTGAGCGGGGGCGGGGTCCACGGGGGGCGTCCCGGTGCGCCCGGCGCCCCGCGGGTCGCCGGTCAGGAGAGCGAAGAGGCCCAGTGGGCTTCCGTGATCACGGCGATCGGCACCCCCCTCGACCGGTACTGCACGACCTCGTCGACGAGGCCCCCGAAGGCGCTCTGGGACCAGTCGCTCGCGGCCAGGGCGCCGATCACGACGTAGTCCGTGCGCCGGTTGACGACCCGCTCGCACGAGCCCCCGCGCTCCTGCACCTCACGCTCGCAGGCGTGGTCGGGACCGTAGGCCATCTGGCCCGCGAAGACGAAGGTCTGGCCCTCGAACACGACGTCCGGCTCCGGCCGCGTGATGGGAAGGTCGGTGGCGAGCCGGAAGCCGCCCGAGAGGCCGGCGAGGTTCTCGGAGAACTGCGCGAGCAGCGCGGCCAGGCGCTCGCGCTCGGGGCGGTCCACACGGCCGTCGCGGAAGATACGCTCGAGGCGCCGGGCCAGGATGTTGGCCGGGTAGCGCGTGGCGATCTCGGGGTGCTCCCGGGTCCAGTGGGAAAGCTGCTCGGCCTCGTCGCTGGAGACGACGCCGTCCGCGATCACGCCCCGCACCATGCCGACCATCTCGGCCAGACCCCGCTCGACGCGCCGCTGCGCCTCCAAGTCGCGCGCGCGCGCGGACGAGGGGCTCACTCGCCCATGTCGCGGCACCGCTCGACGATACGGTCCTCGAAGTCGCCGGGATCGTCGACGACCTCCCAGAAGTCCTCGAAGTAGTCGAGCGCGTCCTCGGCGTCGTCCTCGTCGAAGTCCTCGTACCCCATGGCCGCGAGCTCCCCGTAGACCGCCTGAATCTGCTCCCGGGCCGCCCGGAACGGCGCGACCGCGGCCTCGTACTGCAGCTCCGGCCGGCAGAAGCCGCGGTACACGCGCTGGCGGACGTTGCGGATCGGAAGCGAGGGGTCGGGGGTGGCATAGCGCGCGTTCACGACACCCGACCAGTCGAAGTCGTAGGGCACGGTGAGGTACCGGCCGTCCTCCGTGCGCAGGAGCTTGGAGTTGTGGAAGAAGACCGGGGACCAGTCGCTGTTGCCGATCAAGTAGTTGAACATCGCGACCAGGACCGCGTGCGTCCCCTCCATGCGCGAGGGGTGGAACTGCGACTGCTCGATCAGCGTCGACCGGTTCCGCTCGGCCATGATCTCCTCGTCCTCGATGAGGAACCCGACCTTGGTGCGCGAGTCGTAGTCGTCCTCGACGTCGACGTACGTGATCTCGACGAGGCGCACCCGGAAGCTGTAGGGCGTGACCGTCTGCAGGGCCCGGTACGCGAGGTATTCGTCGAAGATGTAGTTCTGGTAGGAGTCGCGCCCGTCGTGGCACGGCGTGACCAGCTTGAGCTTGTCCTGCCCCTCGAAGACCGTGCCCTCCATCTGGCCGGTCGGAAAATCGAGGCGCAGGGGAGGGAAGTTGCAGTTCTTCGCGTCGCGCCTGAAGTTGCCGCGCGTGCGCACCTGGACCGGCTTGGTGACCTCGGAGCCGTCCGCGTCCACGAAGACCACCGTCCCGTCGACCTCGATCGAGTCGCTGCGCTCTTCGCGCAGCCACTCGATGTCCGTCGTCAGCGTCATCCGAATCGGATCGAGGCTCTGGAAGAGAGGAGCCGCCTCGGCGGCCGCGGCGCGACGCGCGTACTCCTCGGGCGTCGGCAGCTCGAACTCCTGCGGGGAGGCGGGCCAGGCCACGACCGTGAGCGAGAGAAGGGCGAGAGCCAGCGAACGGTTCATGGTGCTCCTCGCGGCTGTGGGGGAACGAGGTAGAGTACGGACTGCCGGACTCGATTGTCCAGCCGTCCGTGGGCTTGCTTGCTGTCCGGCACCCCCATCCCGCATCATGGTGGCCGAGCGGAGGCCGGTCGGGCCTCCCGCGGTCCCTCACGCGCACCCATGGACTCCAAGCCCGTCGAGCTTGCCCGCTCCCGCGGCCTCGGTCGCGTGGCCGTGTACTACGTGATCCTGGGTGTCCTCCTCTGGTTGGGCGTCCCGTCCCTCCCGCTGCTCCGAGAGGCCGTCTCGGGGTTGGGCCTGAGCGACCTCGGGCAGGCTGGCGTCGCCCAGCTCCTGGGCACGGAGTCCCCGCCGCCGGTCGGCCCGGTCGTCGGGGCAACGCCCTGGGCCGGAGCGCTGCTCGCGGGGGTCTCGATGCTGGGCGCGCTGGCGATCATGATCCCGGTCGTGTGGATCTACCTCGTCACCCGACGCCATCGGGGATACCACGAGTCGGTGGTCCACACGCTCCTGATCCTTCCGGTCGCCGTCACCGGCATCGTCATGATCGTCAAGGAAAGCGTCCCGCTGGCCTTCTCCCTCGCCGGGATCGTGGCGGCGGTCCGGTTCCGCACCACCCTCGAGGACACGAAGGACGCGGTGTACGTCTTCCTGGCGATCGGCGTCGGGCTCGCGTCCGGCGTGCAGGCGCTCGGCATCGCGCTCATGATCTCGCTGGTCTTCAACGCCGTGGTCTTCGTGCTGTGGCGCACGCAGTTCGGCAACATCTACGCCGACCGGACCGCGCGAGGCGGCCCGCTGAGCCTCGGCGACGTCGTCGCCGGACGCGCGCCGGTGGGCAGCGTGCTGCGCGCGGGGGACCCCGCCATCCTGGAGGCCGCCAACCCGAAGGACCTGGCGGAGATCGCGGAGCGCGCGGTCCGGCTGGAGCGCTACATCTCCGAGGAGCGCACGAAGAGCAAGCGCAGGAGGGCCAACACCTTCCTCATGATCCACGCACACAGGGCGGGCCCGGCCCAAGCCCTCGTCGACGGGATCCTGGACCGGATGGCGACGCGGTACCGGCTCGTGCAGGTCACCCCCGGACCGAGCGGCCACCTGCTCGAGTACCTGGCCCGCCTGGAGGGCGAAGAGGTCCAGAGCTCCGTCATGGATGCCCTGCAGGAGGCGCCGGAGGGCGTGGTGGCCGCAGCCGAGCTCCGCTCCCTCAAGGGCCTCAAGCCCCGGACGTGAGGCTCGCGTCGCTCCTGCTCGCCGTCGGGTTGGCGTGCGCTGCGCCCCCCCCGGATGCCGGCGCGCAGGACGAGCCGCCCCCGAGCGGGCAGCGGGCCGATCCGGGCGCGGACTCCGCCTCGCCCGATGCCTCGCACCCTGCCGAGGCCGCGGAGCTCCAGCCCACCACCCTGCTCGACCGTCACGACTTCGGACGGCGCACGGGGCGCTTTGACCTGCCCGGGCGCCTGGACGAGATCTCGGGGCTCGCCGTGTCGCCGGACGGCCGTCTCTTCGGCCATGACGACGAGCGCGCGCGAATCCACCTGATCGACCCGGTCGCCGGCGAGGCGGGCAAGCGCTGGGATGTCGGCGATGAGCCGGTGCGAGGCGACTTCGAGGGGATCGCCATCGTGGGCGAGCGCTTCTTCCTGGTTTCCAGCCAGGGCCTGCTCTACGAGTTCCGCGAGGGGCAGGACCGCGCCTCCGTGCCGTACCGGGTCACCGACATGGGGGTCGGCGCCA
>JBFFWJ010000320.1:0-4790 GCA_041570315.1 Longimicrobiales bacterium
ATCGGCCTCGAGGAGATGCTCGTATCCGACATTCCCGGTGAGACGGTCCCCGTCCTGCTCGCGCCGAGTGGAACGGAAGGGGTCGTGGCCTTCGCCTCGGAGATCTTCTGATGGAGCGCGGCTCGAAGACCCGCCTTCTTTCGGCGGCCGTGATCGCCGCGGTGTTCGCTGCCGGAGTCCTCATCGGCTTCGCGGCGGACGGGAGCCTGGGAGCCGAGACGGCGGACTCGGTTGCCGGGGAGTCGTCGCGTCGATCCGACGAGCGGGAGAGACGGAGGCCGACGTACGCCCAGTTGGATCCCACGCCGGAGCAGCAGGGGCTGATCGACTCGATCATCGCCGTGCACCGGGAGCGCACGACCGAGCTCGACAAGGCGACGAGACGGACGTATCGGCAGGGGTTCCGCGAGATTCTGCTGGAGACCCGAGAGGCGATCAAGGACGTGTTCACGTCCGAGCAGGCGGCGGAATACCAACGCCTCCTGGACGAGCGGGACGCGCGGGAAGCTGCGGACCGGGACGCCTCGGACGGCCGACGGTAGATCTCGTGCACAGGGGGACGCGGGCGCTCGCCCGCGCCCGACGCCGGGCCCGGAACCCGAGCCCCGTTGCGCGCGTGAACGCCGGGACGCCGCTACGCGGTGGGCGCGGCCAGGGTGAACGGATCCGTGCCCACGACGGCGAGGGGAGGAAGTGATGAGCGAGCAGGCGGGGGCCGGCATGGACCACACCGGCGACCTGATCATACGGACCGAGGGACTACGCAAGGATTATGTGCTGGGCGCGGAGACCGTGCGGGCGGTTCGAGGGGTCGATCTGCTGATCCGTCGGGGGGAGTTCGTCGCCATCATGGGTCCCTCGGGCAGCGGCAAGTCCACCTTCATGAACATGATCGGCTGCCTGGACACGCCGACGGACGGCAGCTACTGGCTGAACGGGCAGCTCGTGAGCAGGCTCTCCGACGACGAGCTCGCTCGCGTCCGCAACCGCGAGATCGGCTTCGTCTTCCAGACCTTCAACCTCCTGCCCAGGGCGACCGCGCTGCACAACGTGGAGCTCCCGTTGATCTACGCGGGCATCGGGAGCAAGGAGCGGAGGCGCCGGGCCGCGGACAAGCTCGAGCTGGTCGGGCTCGCCGACCGGATGGACCATCGCCCTCCGGAGATGTCGGGCGGGCAGCGCCAGCGGGTGGCGATCGCGAGGGCGCTGGTCAACGACCCGGCCCTCCTGCTGGCCGACGAGCCGACCGGCAACCTCGATTCCGTGACCAGCGGAGAGGTCATGAGCCAGCTCTCGGAGCTTAACGAAGAGGGGCAGACGATCGTCTTGGTGACGCACGAGCACGACATCGCCGAGCGCGCCCGACGGCAGGTGCACCTGATGGACGGGCTCATCGAGCGTGACTTCTTCACGGAACGTGCAGGGACTTTGGCCTAGGGAGATGCAGGGATGACGATCGAGATGCGGCGGGCTGCCCTTCTCGGGCTGGCGGTGGTCGCGATCGCGGCGTGCCAGACCGGCGAAGCCGCCGAAGACGGGGGGCCCAGGCTCCTGACCGCCGAAGCGACGCGCGGCAACCTCCTCATCCGCGCGGAGGCGACCGGCACCGTGGAGCCCGTGCGGGAGGTGGAGGTCAAGTCCAAGGCGTCCGGTGAGGTCCTGCGGCTGCACGTCGACGTGGGCGATCAGGTCGAGCGCGGGACGCTCCTCGCCGAGATCGACCCCCGAGACGTGCGCAACCGCTACGACCAGACCGAGGCCGACCTCGAGGTGGCGCGCGCCCGCATGGAGATCTCGCAAGCGCAGCTCGAGCGCTCGCGCCAGCTCTTCGAGGCGCAGGTGATCACCCAGCAGGAGTACGAGAGCGCGACGCTCGACTTCGCGAACGCTCAGGCGTCCCTCGTGCGCGCGCGCACCGATTTCGAGCTCGCCGAGCTGCAGCTCGCGGACGTCAACATCCGCGCGCCGATGGACGGGACCATCATCCAGAAGAACGTCGAGGAGGGTGCGGTCATCCAGTCCGCCTCGTCGAACGTGTCGGGGGGAACGGCGCTGTTCATCATGGCCGACCTCGGTGACATGCAGGTCCGGACCCTGGTCGACGAGACGGACATGGGCGACCTCTCGTCCGGCCTGGAGGTGGCGGTGCGGGTCGAGGCGTTCCCGGATCGCACCTTCACCGGCTCCGTCGAGAAGATCGAGCCCCAGGCGCAGGTCGAGCAGAACGTGACGATGTTTCCGGTGATCGTGTCGCTGGACAACCGCTCCGGGCTGCTCAAGCCGGGGATGAACGCGGAGGTCGAGGTCTTCATCGACGAAGCCTTCGACGTGGTCCTCGTCCCCAACAACGCCATCGTGCAGACGACCGACGTCGGACCGGCGGCCATGGCCCTGGGCCTGGACGTCGAGCGCCTCGACCTCGCGGCGTTCATGAGGGCGGGGCGGGGCGGCTTCGGCGGGGCACGACCGGGTGCCGCGGGCGGACGGGCTTCCGGCTCGGGCCCTCAGGGCTCCCGAGGGCCGGGGCCGTCCGGTGAGCAGGTGCCGGACGCTGCCGCGGGGGAGCAGGAGCCGGCACCCGGGGACCCCGGAAGCGAGGGCCCCGCTGACGCGCGGGCACGCGTGGAGGCACTTCGAGAGCGGCTCCAGGCCGGAGAGATCACGCAGGACTCCATGCGCGCCGTGATGCAGGCGCTGGCCGCGGAGGGAGGGGGCTTCCGAGGCGGTGGCTTCCGGCAGGGGGGGGGCGGCCGACGCGGGCTCGAGGGGGACGGGGGTGCCGGACCGCCTCGCGAGACCCGGCCGGCTGCCGTGTTCGTGATGGGTGCCGACAGCGTGCCCGAGCCGCGACTGGTCCAGCTCGGACTCGGCGACTGGGACAACACCCAGGTCGTCAGCGGTCTCGAGCCCGGTGAGGTGCTGGTGATCGTGGGTCCGGCGCAGCTCCAGGCGCAGCAGCAGGAGTTCCTCGACCGCATGCGCAGCCGCGGGGGCGGAAGCCCCTTCGGCGGTGGCGGCGGACCCGGCCGCGGCCGCGGCTTCTAGGGGGTAGAGCAGTGCTCCTCTTCGAGATCGTCATGGTCGCGATGAGCGCCGTGCGGGCGAACGTCCTGCGGTCGGTGCTCACGACGCTCGGGATCGTGATCGGCATCGCCGCCGTGATCACGATGGTCGCCCTGGGCGAGGGTGCGCAGCAGCGGGTCGAGGCCGAGATCAACCGCATGGGTACGACCGTGCTCACGATCCGTCCGGGCCAGCAGATGTGGGGCGGCGTCTCGCGCGGAGACGCGCAGATGTCGGTCGACGACGCCATCGCCCTGCGCAACGAGTCCGGCGGGCTTCTCAGGGTTTCGCCGGAGCAGCAGTCCCGCATGCAGGTGTCCTTCAGTAGGTGGAACTCCAACACGCAGATCATGGGGGTGTGGCCGGAGTACTTCGAGATCTACGATCACGAGCTGCAGGCCGGGCGGTTCTTCAACCAGGGCGAGCTCCAGGGCCGACGCCGCGTGGCCGTGCTCGGCTACAACATGCCCGAGAACCTGGGTGGCACGCCTCCCGAGTATCTGCTGGGCGAGACGATCCAGATCCGGGGGATCCCCTTCGAGGTCATCGGGATCCTCGAGGAGAAGGGGGACGCGGCGTGGATCCGGCCGGACGACCAGATCTTCATCCCCCAGTCGACGGCGCAGTACCGGGTCATGGGGGGCCGTGACCGGCTCAGCACCATCTACGCCGCGACGGAGACGCCCGAGGAGCTCGACCTGGCGTACGCGGAGATCGACCGCGTCATCCGGCGCGAGCACAGGATCCGCCCGGGCGAGGACGCGGATTTCAACATCAGGAACTCGGCCGATCTGCTCGAGACCTTCAACGAGACGAATCAGACGTTCACGCTCCTCCTGGCCGGGATCGCCGGGGTGAGCCTTCTCGTGGGGGGCATCGGCATCATGAACATCATGCTGGTGTCGGTGACCGAGCGGACCCGTGAGATCGGGGTGCGCAAGGCCCTCGGCGCGACGCGCAGGGCGATCATGACGCAGTTCCTGGTCGAGGCCCTCTTCCTGTGCGTGCTGGGAGGCGTGCTCGGCGTCGGCGCCGGATACGGGGCCGCGGCGCTGATGACGCGCCTGGCCTCCTGGGATACGGCGGTGGCGCCGCAAGCGGTCGTCGCCGCCATCGGCTTCTCGGCGGCCGTCGGCCTCTTCTTCGGGCTCTGGCCGGCCCGGCGCGCCGCGATCCTCGACCCGATCGACGCGCTCCGCTACGAGTGACGCCGAACCGCGGGCCCGGCGTCGGCCGTCGCGGGGTCAGCGCCGCAGGAGGACCTGGAGGCTCGAGCCTCGCCGCACGAGGGTGAGCGGGAGCGTGTCACGCGCCTGCGAGATGCCGAAGCGGAGGTCCTCGACCGAGCGGACCGCGACCTGGTCCATCCTCGTGATCACGTCGCCCGGCACGATCCCGGAGATGGCGGCGGGCGTTCGCGGAGCCACGTCCACCACGAGCACGCCGCCCTCCACCCCGTCGAAGTAGGCCGCCAGCTCGGGCCGCAGGTCGATCACCTCGGCGCCGGCGACCCGGTTCCGGCCCAACAGGTACGGCGTGAGCGGGCGGAACTGCTCGACCCCGGGCGCGCCGCCGGGGGGGGCGTCGGGGTCCGTCGCCGGCAGGCCGTATGCGACGCCGGCGGTTTCGCGCGCCGCCTCGGCCATCGCCGCGCGAAGCGCCGACGATCGACGAGCCGCCCCTTCCATCTCGACACGGAGTCTCGTCAGCTCGGCGTCGCCCGCCGA
>JBFFWJ010000321.1:0-4788 GCA_041570315.1 Longimicrobiales bacterium
ATCCGGCCGGGTGGGCCCCCGGGGACGGGCCGAGGGCGACCATCGTCAAGATCCACGGTGGGCCGTCGGGCGTGTTCGTGCAGAGCTTCCAGGCGGCGGGCCACAACGCGGACGCGCAGCGCTACGCCGCGGACGGGTACGTCGTGCTCCTGCCGAACCCGCGCGGCTCCTCGGGCTACGGGGACGAAGGCCTCAAGTCGGTCGTCGGCGACTGGGGCGGCCTGGACTTCCAGGACATCATGACCGGCGTGGACGAGCTCATCGGCCGGGGCATCGCCCACCCCGACTCGCTCGGGGTCATGGGCTGGAGCTACGGCGGCTACATGACTGCGTGGACCGTGACGCAGACATCTCGCTTCAAGGCCGCCGTGGCCGGCGCCGCGATCACCGAGCACATCGCCATGTGGGGCACGCAGGACATCCAGCACGTCTTCGAGGCCTACTTCGGAGGCGGGCCGTACGAGCCCGGGATGTGGGCGGTCTATCAGCGCTCCAACCCGCTCGCCTTCGTGGACCGCGCGACCACGCCCACCATGGTCATCCACGGCGCCAACGATCCACGCGTGCCGCCGAATCAGGCCCGGATCTTCTACCGGGCGCTCGTCGCCAACGGCGTGGACACCAAGCTCGTGTGGCTTCCCCGCACCGGGCACGGTCCGTCCGAGCCGGGGCTGCAGTACGAGACGGCGCGCAACCAGAAGGAGTGGCTCGACACGTGGATCCGGCGGAGGCCCACCCGACCGGTGTCGTAGGAGGGTCGTGGAATGGACTTCGACTGGATCTTCGATTGGGATTTCGGTGTGGGGCCGAGGCGTCGGGGTCGGCACCGGCGGCGCGGACCCGGCAGGCGCTTCTTCCGGCAGGCGCTTCTTCCGGCAGGGCGAGGTGCGCCTGGCGCTGCTGTCGCTCCTCGGAGACGAGCCCGCCCACGGGTACGAGCTGATGGGTCGGCTCGAGGACCGGTCGGGCGGGATGCATCGGGCTTCGGCCGGCACGGTCTATCCCGTCCTGCAGCAGCTCGAGGACGAGGGACTCGTCGAGATCCAGAAGATCGACGGCAGGAAGGTCTGCCACGTCACCGACGCGGGGCGTGAGGAGCTCGCGCGTCACGAGGAGGACGTCGAGCGGATCTGGCGCAGGGCCCACGGGTGGAAGGACTGGGGCGCGCACCCGGGCCCGGCTCGCGGAGGGAACAGGGGCACCTGGCGCTGCGAGGTGACGCCCGTTCCCGGAGGCGGCGTCAACGCCTCAGCGAGACGACGATCGCGCCCCCGGCCATGTCCGTGCCGAACTGTGTCGTCGCGTCGGCTGGCGAGAGGTAACGGACCTCGCGGACCTCGTTGGCGCGAATCCTGCGCAGCTCGGACAGCCCCGTCGCCGAGCGCACCCCGTCGATGACGACGGAGACGGTCGTCGGGCCCGTCAGCGTCCGCTCACGGACGCGCAGCCAGCGGGGTCGCAGGCTCTGGATCAAGGTCAAAAGATCCACGCCGGGATCGACCGCGAGCTCCTCCTGGGTCAGCTGATTCTGGTCGACCCTGGGCGACCGCACCCGGCTGCTCGGGCCTGCGCACGCCGCGGTGCCGAGGAGGACGCCGAGGCAGAGGAGCGGCAATGCGATGCCTCCGATCCGGACGGGGCCGCCCCGCCATCCCGAACCGTCACGCATCGCCGCCGCGGTTCCGGCCCGGCGCGCACGCCGAAGCAGCCGGCCCCTCACCGCCGCGACCAAATCACGATCACGCCGCAGGCGGCGTCGAGGCCCCCGAACTGGACCGGGACACCCACGGAGCTCGGGAAGACCTCGATGCCGGCGATGGCGCTGCTCTCGATCAGGTAGTCGATCTGCGCGGGGGTCGACCCGCCCCGATGGGTTATCTGGCCGTCGATGACCACCATGGGGTAGCAGTGGTCCCCTCCACCCGTCAGCCCGCCCCGACCGAGGCGGCCCCCTCTCAGCACGACGGAGCGCTCGAGCGGGTTGTACGGGCTGGGCACCAGGAGGGCTCCGGGCAGCGTCGTGAAGAGATCCGTGACCAGGTTGGGAGCCCGCTGCTCGATCGCCTCGAGGTCGATGAACTCGCCGAAGCCGGACGAGCGACGCTCGTAGAAGCCGATGTCCTCGAGGAAGACCTCGCGGCGCTCCACGACGACCTCGATCGGATCCACCTCGATGGGCTGGACGGGGAGGCGCACGGTGGCATCGGAGGTCAATCCCGATGCCACTTCGACGGTTTCCACGCGCGTCGCGCGCCCCAGGAAGGAGAACTCGACGCGATGCAGCCCCGGCGGGACGGCGTCGAAGCGGAACCGCCCGTCCTCGCGGGTCAGTGCGCCCATGAACGCGCTCGGGATCTGCACCTCCGCGTTCGCGATGGGGGCCCCCGATTCGTCGGTCACCAGCCCCACGAAGCGCCCGGCGGCCAGCTCGGCGCCGGCCGTGATCGGGATCATGGCCGTGACGAACGAGCCCGGACGAAGGACGGCGAGCTCACCCGTGGAGGGACGGTACCCGGTGCGGCTGAAGGCGAAGCTGTAGACGCCCAGCCGAATCCCGCGGACCTCGAACCGCCCGACCGAGTCGGTTTCCACCCCGACGCCGAGATCCCTGATCTCGACGAGGACGCCCGACAGCGGCGATCGGGTGACCTGGTCGACGACCCGGCCGGAGATCGTGACCCGCTCGTCGGGCTCGGGAGGCTCCTGCGCGTGCGCGTCCGCCGCGCCGGCGACGGCTGCGCACACGCCGAGGGCGAGGCCGATGCGGCGCGCACCGCGCCGGCTTTCCCGTCCTGACATCACCCGACAATCCTCCGGTCGAACCCACGGTCGACACGTAACTATGGCGACCCCGCGCGCTCGGCGCGAGCCGACGACCCCTCCCGAGGTCGCCCGCTGCCCTCGAGACCGCCGCTCTTCCGGGCTTCTCGCCAAAGCCGCGCCCAAGGATGACGCGCCGCCCACGCTCCGCCCGGAACGCGACGTGTGCCGGGACGACCTCGGGATCTAGAGGCGTCGGGATGCATCCACCGAGGGCGGATCGGCGGGCGGGGGCTGCGCCGGCTGCGGGCGTGGCGCGAAGCGCCACGTGGCCCGGTGGGCCGATCTCCCTATATTAACGCTCGGCTCGCGCACCCGGCTCGGACAACGAGGAGACAATGTCGGTCGCCCATCGCTCTGGAACGCGTGCCATCCGCGCGCTCGTCGGGGCCCTCGTGGTCCCCGCGGTTGCAGCGTGCTCGTTCCTGACCGGAGTGAAGGAGCCCGAGGAGCTGCACCTGACGCTCGACAGCGACGCGGGTGAGCTGACCTTGGTCACGTCGTCCTTCTTCGTCCTCGTGCCCGATCCCGAGTGTCCGGAGTGCGATCCGTTCGTGCAGCTCGTTTCCTCGGACACCACCGTGGTCAGCCCGCCCTTCGAGAGGACGTACGCCTTCACGAGCCGACAGCAGTACTTCATCGAGGTGTGGCACTCCGAAGCCGAGGCGGCCACGGTCGTCATGAAGGTCCTCATCGACGACGAGGTGTGGTACGACGACTTCCGGGAGCTCGTGCCGCAGGAGGGCGAGGAGGTGGAGACGGTCCGCTTCGTCTACAACTTCAGCGAGCTGGTCTTCTAGCGAAGCTCCGGACGGGTCCGGCGTGCCTCGCGCAGGAGGACCGCGGGCGCTCAGAGCAGGAACGACGACGAGTCGTGGCGGCGCTGCGGCGAGGAGGAGAGACGACGCATGAGTCCGCGACCCACCTGGAACGAGGCGCGCGGGACTCGTGCAGGGGTCCCCTAGGCCGGGCGGTCGAGTGGCACGCGAGCCACGACCGGGACGGGGCGGCGCGTGGGCCTGCGCCGTGCTGCTCGGCCTCGGTCTGCTCGCCTGCTCCGACGTCGACACCGGGCTCGTCGAGGCTGCGCCCGGCGAGCCTCTTCCGGGCCTATCCCCCGAAGAGTTGGCCAGCTTCGAGGCCGGGCGCCTATGGTTCGAGCGACCGTTCACTCCGGACGAGGGGCTCGGCCCGCTCTTCAACCAGACGCGCTGCAGCTCGTGCCACGATCTGCCGACGACCGGCGGGCACGGGGCGGAGCCGGTCGTGAAGGTCAGTGGGCACGACGGTGCGGGAGGCTGCAGCCTGCTGGAGGAGCACGGGGGCGACCTGCTGCAGGCTTCGGTCGTCGAGGCGCTCCGCGAGGCCGGCTTCTCGCCGGAGCGGGTTCCCGCCGAGGCGGACGCGATGACGGAGCTGCGGGCCCCGCCCCTGTATGGTCTCGGCCTCGTGGCGGCCGTCCCCGACCGGGAGATCCGGCGCCGGGCCGATCCGAACGACCGCGACGGGGACGGGATCTCCGGGCGCGTGGGTTCGGGCGATGGGCAGCGCCCCGGGCGCTTCGGCGCGAAGGGCCAGCATGCGACGCTCGAGGCCTTCATCGAGTCGGCCGCGAACGGTGAGCTCGGGCTCACGACGCCGCGGCAGCCGACCGAGCAGCCTCTGAACGGGGTGCCCGTTCCGGCGGAGCTGGACCCGGCACCCGAGCCGGAGCTCGACGACGAGGCTCTGGCGCTGCTGACGGCGTACGTCCGCTTCCTCGCCTCGCCCGGCGGCGCGGGCGACGGGCCGCGGGAGCCTGCCGGCGACGGTGGCCTGCGTCTCTTCGAGGAGGTGGGTTGCGCCGATTGCCACGTTCCGACCTTGCGTACCGGGCCGAGCGAGGTCGCCGCGCTCGACCGCAGATCCTTCAGGATCTACTCCGATCTCCTCCTGCACGACATGGGTCCCGAGCTCGCCGACGTGTGC
>JBFFWJ010000322.1:0-4761 GCA_041570315.1 Longimicrobiales bacterium
ACCCGGTCTCCCTCGGCCAGGGTGCGGAACCCGTCAGCCTGGATCGCGGAATAGTGCACGAAGCAATCGCGGTCCTCGCCCTCGGGCGAGATGAAGCCGAATCCCTTCGCGTCGTTGAACCACTTCACCGTTCCGGTGGTCCGCATCGTTCCTGCTCCTTCAGAGTAGCTTGGGGCGAGACGGGCCCTGTCGGCCCGCCCCGTCGAAGAGAAGTGGGTCGGGAGGCATGAAGAAGCGGGTCTGGGCGACGTCCGGATCCCGCTTCGAGGCTGGTGGAACCGCTCAACCCGCCCGACACGGCGACAAGCCTAGAAAATCGCTCCTCCACCGTCAAGGAATCTTCGAGCGCATGGTCCCACGCCTCACGCAGGCTCCGGGCCCGGGCCCCGCAGGTGATTCGCGAGGAAGCGTGCGGTCAGCTCGTCGGCCCAGAACGACGGCCGCCACGGACGCCCGGCGAGGAACCCCACGTGTCCGCCCACCGGCTGGAGCTCCAGGAGCACGTGCGGGTTCGCGCGTGCGGCCTCGGTCGGGATCGCCTCGGCCGGCAGAAAGGGGTCGTCCAGGGCGTGGACGAGCAGCGTCGCGACCCGGATCCCGGCAAGATACCTCGCGCTGCTCGAGCGGGCGTAGTAGTCGGCGGCGTCGCGAAAGCCGTGGAGCGGCGCCGTGACGCGCTCGTCGAACTCCCGGATCGTGCGTGCGCGTAAGCCGGCCCGCACGTCGATGACCTCGGCGAGCGCCTCTCCCTTGAGGGGGAGCTTGCGCCGCAGCGAGCGCAGGAAGTAGGCGGAATAGAGCGAGCCCATGCGCGTGCGCTCCAGAAGGGCGGACCCGGCGGCGAGATCGTAGGGGACCGACATCGCCACCGCCGCGTCGACCACGCCGGCGCCCCCGTCCTCGCGCTCGCCCAGGAGCTTGAGCAGGACGTTGCCGCCGAGCGAGAAGCCCACCGCACCGATGCGTCGCTCCGGGTGCCGGCGGCGCAGCTCGGCGAGGACCCGGGCAGGGTCCTCGGTCTCCCCCGAGTGGTAGAACCGAAGCGCCCGATTCGGCTCCCCGCTGCACCCCCGGAAGTTGAGCGCGGCGGGGCGCACTCCGGCACGCAGCAGCTCACGCGCCACGTTGCGCACGTAGCGCCGGCGCGACGACCCCTCGAGCCCGTGCAGGATGAGGGCGATGGGGGCCCCCGGCGCGGGATCCGGCCCCCAGTCGAGGTCGAGGAAGTCCCCGTCCGGCGTGCCGAGCCTCTCGCGCTCTAGGGGCGGCCCCTCTCCCGAGCGGAGCAGGCGGGCCATGAGGGTCTGCCCGTGCGGGCCGGGCGCCCAGCGTGCGGGCCGGAACGGATCGGAGCGGATCATCGCATCCAGGGGGGGGCGAGCTCGGCGACCCGAGCGTAGACCGGGCAGGAGGGGTGGTGCGCGCCAGGCAGATACCCGGTGCCGATGAGGAACTCGCCGGTGATCTCGCCACCGGTGAAGCGGAAGGTCCTGCGGAAGAGGCGGACCCAGTCGGGCCTGTCACGGGGATGGTGCGCGTCGAGCCAGTCCGCGAACGAGCCGTGGCTCTCCCGGAGCTCCTGGAGGACCCGCGCGTTGTGGATCGTCGCGTCCACCTTGAGCCGATTGCGCACGATGCCGGGATCGGCGAGCAGGCGCCGGCGGTCGTGGTCTCCGTAGGCCGCGACGCGGTCGACCGAGAAGCCGTCGTACGCGCGTCGGAACCCCTCCCGCTTCCTGAGGATCGTCAGCCAGCTCAGGCCGGCCTGGTTGATCTCGAGCACGAGCCGCTCGAACAGCGCGTCGTCGTCGTCGAGCGGAAAGCCGTGCTCCCCGTCGTGGTACGGACCGTGGTGCTCGTGGCCGCGGGCGGCGTGGCAGTAGGTGTCCGGGGGAGGCTCGGTCATCGACGAGGGGTGCCGGCTTCGGGGGTCGCCTTGGCGTTCGCTCGGCACAAGGTAGCGCGTCCGGGGCTCGTCCGGGCGCCCCTGAAACGCCCCGGCGGGGTGGAGCGTAGGGACGGACACGACGTCGTATTCCCGTTCGAGGACCGGCATGGGCGTGTTGAAGCCCGGCGCCGCGCTGGTGTTGGCGCTGATGGCGACGGTGCAGAGCGAGCCCCGGGACGAGCGTCTCTACGGTCGCGTGACGACGGCCGGCGGAGACGTCCTCGAGGGCTATCTGCGGTGGGATCGCAACGAGGCGAGCTGGGCCGACGTCCTGGACGGGCTCAAGGAGATCCCGTGGGAGAACCTGCGGGAGGCCGAGGAGCTCGACCCCGAGCTCGCGGAGCGCGGCAGGCGCGAGCGCAGCATCGAGGCCTTCGGGGTGCGCATCACGTGGGACCGTGACGACACGGGCGGCGCACGGCTCGTGCCCGCCGGCGTGCGCTTCGGGCTCGTCGAGTCGTTGGTCGTCGTGGACGAGCGCCGGGCGCGCCTCCGACTGCGCGGCGGCGACGAGGTCGTGCTGGGCTCGTCCTCGACCGATCTCGGCCGGTCGATGCGCCCCCTCGTCGTGGACGATGCCCGCAGGGGGCAGCTCGAGCTGCGCTGGCGGGACGTCGACCGCGTCGACTTCTTCCCGGCTCCGGCGGAGGCGCGCGACCCGAGCGAGGAGCGCCTGCACGGGACGCTGACGACGCGTGGCGGAGTGGAGCTCACCGGCTTCGTCGCATGGGATCTCGACGAGGTCTTCACCTCGGACGAGCTGGACGGAGACGAGTTGGAGGGCCGTCGCGAGCGCGTGATCCCTTTCGCGGACATCGCGGCCATCGAGTACGAGAGCGAGCGCAGCGCCCGCGTGGTGCTGCGCGATGGGGGGGAGCTGGTTCTGAGGGGGACGAACGACGTCGACCGGGACAATCGGGGCATCGAGATCTCCGACCCCGGCTTCGGCCGCGCCATCGTAGAGTGGGGGGAGCTCGACGCGCTGGTGCTCCACGAGCGGCTCGCGGCGCCCGCGGGGTATGAGGACTTCGCGCCGGCCGGGCGGCTGTTCGGCACCGTCTTCCTGGCGTCGGGTGCCGAGGTGACGGGAAGCATCCGCTGGGACAACGACGAGGAGGCCGCCTGGGAGCTCCTCGACGGGTGGAGCGATGGCGTCGACTACGACGTGGAGCTGGGCAGGGTCGCGGCCGTGGACAGGACGCGGGACGGGGCGCGGGTGACGTTGCTCGACGGGCGCGTCTTCGAGCTCGAGGGCACCGACGACGTCGGCCCGGGCAACGAGGGGATCTTCGTCACACCGGACGGCGCAGGCCCCCGCCTGGTTCGGTGGGACGACCTCGAGCGGGTCGTCTTCAGGCGGTGAGGCCGGCACCGATGCGGCAGCCGGTGCGCCTGGGCGCGGCGCTCCTCTTCCTGACGGCCACCCCCGTGGGCGCTCAGGAGACCCAGGTGGTCTACGGGGACGAGACGGCGCGCGCGCTCCACGCGGCGGCGATGGAGAGCCGGGCGCGCCTCGACGACTCCATCGTCCGGTACACGGCTCGGGTGCGCCAACGGATCGCGGTTGCGCTGAGGACGCCGCTCAAGGACCGCACGCTGTATCGCATGGAGGGGGCCCACCGGATCTTCTGGTCGCGTGACGGAGAGAACCTCGTCCAGGTGCTGGCGCTTCGCGAGCAGACCCCGGCGGGCGTCGAGCTCGACAACGTGGACTCGGGGTTCTTCGACGAGAGCTTCGACCCGATGAACGACCGGCTCCTGTTCGGCTTCGCCTCGGAAGGAGAAGACCCGGGCGACGCGGACGAGGACGATTTCCGGTTCGAGCATCCGCTCTATCCGGAGTACGTGGACGCCTACCGCTTCATCACGGGGGATACGCTCCGGCTTCGCCTGCCGGACGGCCGCGGCGTGGTGGCGATCGAGCTCGAGGTCGTGCCGCACGTCGCCGACGTGCATCGGATGACCGGATCGCTGTGGATCGAGCCGGAGACGGGAAGCCTCGTGCGGGCCGCGTATCGCCTCGCCGACACCTTCGACGCCTTCCGGGACATTCCCGAGCTCCGCGAAGAGGAGGATGACGACCTCCGCTTCGTGCCGGGGATCCTCAAGCCGTGGACCGCGGAGATCTCCCTGATCGCCGTCGACTACTCGCTGTGGGACTTCCGGTACTGGCTTCCGCGCAGCATGAGGCTGGAGGGGGTGGTCGCGGCCGGCATCCTCAAGGCGCCAGCGAGCTTCGACCTCGGCTACGAGATCGAGGCCGTCACCACGGAGGAGGGCCTGCAGGAGCGCCGCGAGGACGACGACGTGCCGGTGGTCCACTTCGAGACGCGTAGCGAGGCCATGGCCTACCTGAGCGAGCTCGCGTTCGGACCGGACGTGCCCTACCGGATGCGGGGAGGCTGGACGGAGAATGACGGTCGGCGCACGCGCTTCCTGATTCCGGAGGACCGTTCCTTCCTCGTCCAGAGCCCCGAGCTTCCGCCACCGATCTGGGAGGACGCGCCGGGCTTCACCTCCGAGGAGGAGATCGAGGAGCTCCTCGACGGGCTCGCGAGGCTGCCCGCCGCGCCCCGGGCGCAGGTTCCGTGGACGCTGCGCTGGGGGCTTCAGCGGCCCGATCTGGTCCGGTACAACCGGGTCGAGGCGCTCTCGATCGGGATGCGAGGCCAGGTGAGGCCGCAGACCTTCCTCGGCCCGCTGTCGGTCACGGGAACGGCTCGCCTGGGAGCGGCCGACCTGATGCCGAACGTGCGCGCGGACCTCGCCCGGGAGACGCTGCGCCGCAGGGTGACGGTGAGCGGGTATCACGA
>JBFFWJ010000323.1:0-4726 GCA_041570315.1 Longimicrobiales bacterium
CTCGCCTCGACCCAGCCCCGTCCCTCCATGCGGTAGAGCGCGGGATAGAGGGACCCCTCCTCGATGCGGAGCGCGTCGTCGGTCAGCATCCGGATCTTGCGCGCGATCCCGTATCCGTGAAGCGGCTCGGCGCGGAGGACCCTCAGGACGAGGAGGTCAAGGGCGCCGCGTAGCGAGTCCGATCTCGATCCCATGACAGGTCGACTCTGTACATAGTTGGCTATGTACTAAGATATCTATGCATCGATGGATCGCAATGACGGCACCGTCACCTCGGAACGTCAGTCGATGAAGATCGTCTCCTCCGCGGAGACGAAGAGGACGTCCCGGAGGTTCGGGAAGCGCTCGAAGAGCTCGGCGCCCCTTCGCTCGAGCCGCTCGCTCGTGAACCCGAGCAGCACGAGGTCGGCGGTGCCCGACCGCGCCTCGACCAGGCGCTCGAAGTCGATGTCGTCCTCGGTCGGGATCACGAGGACGTTCTTCTCGCTGATGAGGAGGCGACCCTCCGAGATCCGCTGACGGAGCTCGAGGGTCCGTTCCTTCGCCTCCCGGCGGGGATAGGCCGCGAACAGGCTGACCTCCGCCCCCTGCCAGTCCCGGTGACCGAGGAGGATGTAGGACAGCAGGATCATGAGGTTGGCGTTGCGGGCGTCGTGCCACGTCAGCCACAGGTGGATGCTCTTGCGCGTCCCGAAGAAGTTCTCGCCGTGGCGGAGCACGAGACGGTTCAGCCGGGGCACCGCCGCCATGCGCAGCCCCTCGACGGTCTCCCGCAGGATCTCCGGCGGATCGTGCCGTCCGAACTCGAGCAGGAGGGTGTTGTTCTCCATCCCCGAGATCCCGGGCATCTGGAGGCTCTGCGCCAGCGCCGAGGTCATGGACGGGCTGATCATCGCGTCCATGTAGATGGCTCCCCTGCGCTGGGCCATCACCTGGATCAGCCGGTCGCGCACGGCCTCGCTCTCGTCGAAGTTCTCCCGGACGAGCAGGCCCTTGATGTGGTGGAAGTAGGTGCCGAAGCCGTAGCGGTGGCACAGCCACTCGAGAAGCTGCACGGGCGAAGAGCGGTCGAAGGTCCGCGACGTGATCATGATGATGCTCGGCCGCCAGTCGTCCGGCTCCAGCTTCTGGAGCCGGATCTGCAGGTAGCGCGTCGCCTGGGTCATCACGCCGTGGAAGATCGCGGCGAGATCGTCGATGCCCCCGCGGCTCCTCCGGATCACCGAGTACAGGACGGCCATCACCACGATCGCGGCGAGCGCGAAGAGGATGTCCATCTGGAGCATCAGCACGAAGCACATCACCGCCCCGGTCAGGCTCAGGTACCACTTGGACCGGAAGCTCGGGCGGTACGACGGCCGGGCCGCGAAATGCTCGAGGAAGGAGATCGCGCACAGCGCCCCGTACGTCACCATGAAGAACATCGACACGATGCGAGCCACCATGTCGACGTTGCCGATGAGGACGAAGAAGATCGCGATCGCCGACGTGACGAGCGTCGCGTTGCGCGGCTCGTTGGCCTCGCCGACGCCGCTGGCCAGGTACGCGTTCAACCGAGGCTGCGGCACGACCTCGTCGCCTCCGAGCGCCTGCAGGGTCCGGGGCGCCACCAGGATCGAGCCGATCGCCGAGGAGATCGTGGCGCACGCCAGGCCGATGGGGATGATCGGGCCCCACAACGCGATCCGGCTCATGATCAGGTAGTCGTCGGCGAGCGCCCCGGCGTTCGCCGACGAGGCCAGCTTCGCGACCACGAGAACGTACACCAGCATCCCCACCAGCGTCGCCGAGATGATGCCCAGCGGGATCGAGCGGCGGGGCTCGGCCAGGTCACCGGAAAGGCCCACCCCCGCGGTCATGCCCGTGAAGGCCGGGAAGACGATCGCGAAGACCAGCATGAACGGGTCCGCGCTCTCAAGATCCGAGAAGACCGCCACCGAGTCGGGGCGGATCTCCTCGGGGCCGCTGCCCAGGAAGAAGAGGGCGAGCGAGAGCCCGAGGATGCTCGCGACGACCCAGAGGGCCTTGACCCCCAGGTCGGCACCCTTGCGGAGCACCAGCCCGACGAGCGCGAGCGTCGCCGGAAGCGAGACCACGCGGGGGTCGAAGCCCCATCCCAGCGTCTCGCGGATCCATGGCGCGAGCGGCTGGAAGGCCTCGGCGAAGGCGATCATGTAGAAGGCGACCGAGATCGCCTGGGACATGTAGAGGCTGAGACCGATCGCGCCGCCGATCGTCGTGCCGAACGAGCGCGAGATGATGAAGTACTCGCCCCCGCCCTCGACGCGCCGGTTCGTCGCGATCTCGGCGATCGCGAGCGCCGTGGGAATCGTGACGGCGTGGCCGAGAAGGATGATCGCCAGCGCGCCGAGCAGGCCGGTGTGGCCCACGGCGTACCCGAAGCGGAGGAACATGACCGCCCCGAGAATGGTGCTGATGCTCGCCAGGAAGACCGGCGAGGTCCCGAAGCCGTGCCCTCTGGCCTCGTTCGTCACGCCGGCCGTGGTCGTGGTCTCAGCCAAGGTCGATCCCCCGTTTCCACCAGGTGCTCGGACTCACGCGCGCCCCTGCTGCAAAGATATCGGCGAGCCACAGGGCGAATCGACGGAGCCGTGTTCCCGCCAGCCACCTCCAGGCCCTGGCCGGCGGCCGGGAGAAGTCCCGGTTGTACGGGCAGACCCGCACGCAGATCGAGCAGTCGGAGTTCTGGTTCGACCAGAAGCGGAAGCAGGGCTCGGCGTCGACCGTCCACTTTCGCACACCGACGATGTTCGAGCGGTTGTGGACCTCGTCGGAGGGTGGGCCGTCGGGAATCGCGCCCACGGGGCACGCGCCGGAGCACCTTCGGCACACCTCGCAGAACTCCCGGACGCCGAAGCGCTTCGGGCGGTCGTGCGCCAGCGGCAGATCGGTGAAGATCTTGCCGATGCGCACTCGCGGGCCGAACTCCTCGGTGATCAGCAGCCCGTGCCGCCCGTACTCGCCGAGGCCGGCCTTGAGCGCGTACGGGATGGCGAGCGCCGTGTCGTTCATCGTCGCCACGGCGCGATAGCCCAGGTTGCGCATGTACTGCGCGAGCCCGAGGAGCACGAGCGTGTCGTACGAGTAGCCCACGCCCGTCGCGGTCCCGCTGAGCGCCGACGGCACCGTGTCGATCAGCGCGCGGTCCATCTCCTGCGCGATGACCACGACGTGGGGCAGGTCGTCGGGGAGCTCCTGGCCCTTCTCGGTCTCGCCGAGACGGCTGTACGCGTGCGTGTAGACCCAGCGCTCGTCGTACGCGGTGATGCCGACCAGGTCGGCCCCGAACACCCGCGCCACGTGCTTGATCTCGCGGCTCGCCGCCTCCGGGTCGTCGATCTCGACCCGCTCATCCGGGCCCGCCCGGTGCGCCGTGAACGGATCGAGAAAGCCCTCGCGCCGGTTCTCCTGCTCCTTGAGCTCGGCGAAGATGTCGGGGAGATGCCACGAGGCGTTGCGCAGGGCGTAGTCGCGCTGCCGGAAGCCCTCGACCTTCTTCCACTGCTTGAGCGGCGTCCGGTACGTCTCGAAGAAGAGATCGGTGCGCTCCGAGCGGACGCCCGGGTCCCAGAAGGCGCGCGAGTAGATGTCGTTCTTCTGGCTGAAGCGCTCGAAGCCCTCGAGCACCTCGAAGCCGGCCTCGGCGTCGGCGCTCGAGGGGTCGACGCCGGCATCCGCGCCGGCGCTACCGGGATCGACGGCGGCCTCCGGATCGGAGCTCACCGGCGTGTCGCGGGGCCCGGGCGCCGTCACCGGCGTGGGGGGCGAAGCGAGCTCACTCGGCGGGCCCCCAGAGCATGCGGAGGTACCGCTCCGGGGCCTGCAGGAAGTCGCGGACCAGCGCGACCGACTCGAGCGCCTCGAAGCGCACGGGGCGAACGGGAGGGTCGTCGAAGGAGAGGATCGTCGCTCCGGGGATCGCCATCAGGATCGGCGAGTGCGTCGCGATGAGGAGCTGCGCCCCCGTGCCGAGCGCGTCGCGGATCATCGCGAGGAAGCCGAGCTGGCTCTGGGGCGACAGCGCCGCCTCCGGCTCGTCGAGCAGGAAGAGGCCCCCGGGCGCGAGCCGTCGCGCGAAGAGGTTGAGGAAGGCCTCGCCGTGGGAGGCCGCGTCGGGGTTCTCCCCATACCGGGCCTCGATCCCTCCGATCGACGACAGGTGCGGGCCACGGGCGAGCGAGCGAGCGTGCTCCGACGAGTCCGCCAGCTCCACCTCGATGCGGGCGAGCTCGGTCTCGTGCTCGGCTCGCGCCCTCGCGAGGCTCTTCTGGAAGCCGAAGAAGTCCTCGGCGCGCAGGAAGAAGCCCCGGTGCGTGCGCCCCCGCCACGTCAGCTTGAGACGTCGCGCCAGCGAGCGCTGGGCGGCGAGCGTGGGGTCCGCCGCCAGCCGCGACGAGCCCACCGCGGGCAGCTGAGCCGCGATCGCGAGCGCTTCCAGGAACGTCGACTTTCCCGTTCCGTTCTCCCCGACGAGCACGGTCACCGGAGTGTCGAGCCCGAGGGCCGACAGGGTGGCGATGCTGGGCACCGAGAAGGGAAAGCCCTCCTCGGAGCCCGTGCCGTCGTATCGGACCTCGGCGAGTTGGACCACGCCGCTCGCGATGCTCAGTGCGCCTCCCCCGGGTTCGTGCGCGGGTCGGTCCGAAGCTAGTGGACGTGGCTCGCAGCCGCCCCCCCCCCGAGCCTTCCGGGCCGGCGGGGGGGC
>JBFFWJ010000324.1:0-4701 GCA_041570315.1 Longimicrobiales bacterium
CCGCAGCCGTCGCGTCCGTGCTTCCGTCGTCCACGAAGAGGAGCCGCACCCTCTCCTCCTCCCGCGAGAACCGCACGAAGGCGTCCACATCGAGCCTGTGCTCCTCGTTGTAGCACGGGATCACGACGATCGTGTCGACGGGGTCGCCCCCCTGCGGATCCACCATGTCCAAGCCAACGTCGCCAGTGGTCGTCATGGGATCCCGCGTCCCGGCAGGACCGCCAACCGCGTGGGAATGAGGGCTCCGCCGGCGAGCCTCGTCCGATCGGCTCGGGCGCCTTGCGACGGATCAGGCGAGCGACCACCCTCGAGGAGAACGTACCAAGGGGCCGCCGGGCCGGACAGGCCGGTGATCGCCGACGCCCCGACGAGATCGTCGGGAGCACGAGCCTCCGCCGGCAGGCCGCCGATTCTGCGACGCGACCCGGGCGGCCGACATGTCCGGGCGGACACCTCAGTCGTCGGCGCCTTCGGCGGCCTCGATGAGGCGATCGAGGGTCGACGACGACGAGCGGCGCGCAAACTCGGCGAGGAAGACCTCCACGCTGGGGAGGTAGTAGCCATCCTCGGGCCACTTCTCCCCGATCTCCGGGGGCCCGGCAAAGGAACGTGCCCGTTCCACGTACGCGCCATATGCGTCGCGAAACCCATTACGAACGGCGGCGACGATCGCCAGAAGCTCCTCCGGCGGAACCGACGCTCTCGGATACGACCAGGTCGTCGCGCCCATGACGTCGTTCAGGACCCAATCGGTCTTTGGACTCTCCCGATGCTCGTTGTGACAGGTGACGCAAGGGGCCGCCGACGCGAAGTCCGGGAACATCGCCGTGTGAAGCTCGGTGTCGCCGGCGTAGAAGAACTCCGGCTGGCGCGTCCTCTTGATCGTCTCGAACTTCTCCGATTGAACGCCGCTGAACCTGTTCGCAGGGCTGATGGGGAAGTCCGATCCCAGGAACAGCCCGAGCGGGACGGGACTCCTGTCCAGGCTGGCGGCCGCCTCGCGCAGGAAGAGCGCCGGCAGGGGGCCCGCCTCGACCCCATCGGAGCGCCACTCCTCGGAGAAGCTGAGGCCGGCTCGACTGCCCTTGCCCACGATCTCCTGGGTGTACAGCGTCCGAGCGATGTCGTTCTCGGCCGCGACGATCGCCAGGGCGCGCTCGATCGGCACCGAGCGACCACCGGAGTCTGCCTCGTCGAGGGGAGGCGGCGCGGTCACGAAGAGGTAGATCGCCAGAACGACGAGAAGGAGGGCCGACAGGGTGAAGCGTTGCCTATTCATGATCCGGCCTCGTGGGCGGGTAGATGATCGAGCCCGGGTAGGGCGGAGGTCCGCCCCGGAAGTACTCGACGATCGTCTCGGGTCGATGGGCCCGACCGACGACGGTCTCGGTCTCGAACGCATGGTTGGCGTGGTAGTCGTGACATCCGAGGCACGTGTCCCAATCCCCGCGCGAAGCCAGCTCCGAATGCGGGACCGTCAGCGGATCGTCGTTCAGCGTGAGATCGGAGTGGCAGTGCACGCAGAAGGTGGGAGGAACGCCGGTCACGCGGACGCCGCGGTGCTCGGCATGGCACGAGACGCAGCTTTGCGGGCGAATCGCGCGGCGCGCGTCTTCGAACCTGGGCTCGTTGAAGCGGTGCGCCGCGTGGGGGTCGTCGGGACGGTCGTGGCAGGCCACGCAGGTCGAGTTGGTCACGGGCGCGAAGCCGACGGCCACCGCCGCCGCGCGACGACCCAGCAGGTGCTGAACGTTCGCCTGCAGCTGCTGTCGTAGGGTACCGGCGGCCTCCCGGTGGCAGTCCGCGCACGCCAGCTCTTCGTGCCCCACGTTCGCCGCGCCCGGAGCCCGGAGGCTCTCCGTCCCCGGAAGAAGAAGAGCGCCACAGCCCAGCACCGCGACGATCCCTCCGAAGGCGTAGCCCAGCTTGCGACCGGCCTGGATTCGCTCGGGTTCACTCACGTCGCGGGATCCTACTTGTAGTAGAAGACGATGAGCACGTGGTACGCCGTCAGAGCGACCAGTGCGACGGACAGGGCGACGTGGACGCTCGTCCAGCCCGGCACATAGCGCTCTCGCCTCCGGAGGTCACGGAAGATCTCCTTGTTGAGGAGCCCGATGACGACGTTTCCGAAGTAGACCAGGCTCAGCGCCAGCAGGTACGCGTGACCGAACCGTGTCGAATGCGCGTAGAAGGCGACGGGCGCGAGCACCCCGACCCTCTTGTGCCAATGGTATTGGCGGATGCCCGCTTGCGTGTGGGAACGGTCGAGCAGCCGCAGGACGGGAAGGTACCACTGGAACGCGACGAAGAGGGCCAGGGCCGCCCCGGACCAGCGCCTGTAGCTCTCCCCGGCCTGGACCGCCTGGAGCCACGGCCACTCCACGTCCAGGACGCTCTGAAGAGCGAACGCGGCAACCAGCAGCACTCCCACGGCGATGTAGCCCCTGGGGGGAATCGCGCTCACCGCTGCGTCGGACGGGAGGTCGCGCCGAGCCCCGTCGCCTCCGGCCACCGTGGTGAACTCCTCCACGTGGATTCGTCCCGCGTGGACTCCGGACCGAATCAGGTGGTCCTGCACGGCGAGCTGGTATCCCCGGGGCCCGCAGACGTGGAAGCGTGCGTTCGGAAAGCGTTCGCAAAGGCGCTCGACGTCCCCGGCGCGTATCCTTCCGCGCTCCTCCGTGGCGCGTATGTCCACCGTGATGTTCTCGTGGTCGCGCGCGGCGGTCTCGAGCTCGTCCGCGAATGCCATCTGGCCGCGTGAGCTCCCGGTGTAATCCACGTGTAGCACCCTGGAGCCCCCCTGACGTACGAGCGTCCGACAGACGGCGACAGCCGGGGTCACGCCGATCCCGGCGACGAGGCAGACGACCGGATGGGAATCCGACGGGTCGACGTGAGCGGCGCCCTCGGGGTCCGAGAGACGAATCACGTCCTCGTCCCGACGCTCGTCGAGCAGCCAGCGAGAGAAGAGCCCGTGGGGCAGAGCCTTGACGGAGATCTCCCGAAACGACGTCTCGCCCGCGGGAGACGTGATCGTATACGGCCGCTCCGCCCACTTGCCCCGTATGAGCGCCTGGACCACGACGTGCTGACCCGCTCGGGCCGGAGCGAACGGGACGCCGCTCGGGGGCTCGAAACGGAACGAGCGGACGTCGGCGGCCTGTCGGATCACCTTGGAGCAATGGACGGGCGTCCAGCGCGACCGCCCGAGCAGGGTCCGCAGCTGGGCCGTGCAGCCGCGGCACACGGTGCCGGCCCCCAGCGCGTTCCCGAGCTTCTCCACGCTGTCGTGGCCACGCTCCACCTGGCTGAGAAGGGTCCCACGCGCGATCTGAAGGCAGTTGCACACGATCTCGTCGTCGCCGCCGGTGCTCGGCTCCGGCTCGAGGTGGAGGACTCCCGTCGCGCGAAAGGACTCGATCTGCGCCGTGCTCAGCGCTTCGCGCTCGAGCACCATCCGGTGCAGGTGCCGAAGCTCCGACCAGGGACCGCGCACGGTCATCTCGACCAGCCTGCCGTCGACGAGCCGCAGCTCCCTCTCGATGTCGTGCGCCTCGCCGCCGTGGCGCAGCACCTCCGCCCCCTCTCCTCCGCCGCTCGCCAGGGAGAGATGATAGATCTCCTGGCCGACGACGTTGGAGGCGATGGCGGTGGTGCCGTCGGCGAGGCGATACATCGTGGTGATCGCCGCGAGCCCCAGGAACTCCCCGGCGTGTTGCGTCACGAACCCGCGCCCGGGCATCGGATAGACGCGCTGCAGGGTCTTGACGTACTCGCGGAGCTCCGGCGACCGGCCGTAGAGCCCCACGAACCGTTCCCCCGCCATACGCAGGGCGACGACCGCCCCGTGCGCGGTCGCGGTGGCGGCGCGTGGCTCCCGATCGATGAGAGCCAGCTCGCCGAAGCACTGTCCCGGCTCGAGGCGGACGATCAGCTTCTGCCGACCGGCCTCCTCCCGATGGATCTCGACCGCACCCGAAACGACGAGGTAGAGGTAGTCTCCGGGGTCACCCTCGCGGAAGATGACCTCCCCGTCCGTGAAGCGCACCTCTTCGCAGAGGCTGCCCTCCAGGAAGTCCGCCGGGACCGTGCGGAAGGCGGCGGACTGCCGCACGAGCTTGCGACGGACCTGGTCCGCGCCCAGGGCCCGGAGCTTCTCTCCGAGCTCCCGATCCTTCGCGAGCGCGAGCTCCAGCGCCCCCCGCGGAACCCGCAGCAGCGTCACCGGAGTCGTGCACCGAACGCTCGCGTTGCGCCGTCGATCTCCGCTGGGAAGGAGCGCTTGCTCACCGAAGTAGTGGCCCTCCTCCCGGCGCGCCAGGGGGACGTCCGTCCCGTCGGGAGCCTGGGTAAACACCTCGACGGCCCCGTTGAGGACGACGTACAGCTCGTTCCCCTCCTCACCCTCCCGCAGGATCACCGTGCCCGCCGGCGCCTCCATGGTCGTGCAGGAGTCGGCGACCGACGCGAGCTCCTCCTCGCCCAGGCCGTCCAGCAGCCCGGTGCGGCGCAGAATCGCTTCTCGGTACATCCGTTCGCCGCTTCGCTCCGTTCGCGCCGACACCCGGTCCTTCCGGGTTCGGGTTCGGGTTTGGCAAGGTGGACGGGCGGGGGTGCCTTCGACTTCGATCCCCGCCCCTCGGCACGGCTCGCGCGCGGCCCTCCGCACCCTCGACGCACCCCCGCTCGCTGCCG
>JBFFWJ010000325.1:0-4699 GCA_041570315.1 Longimicrobiales bacterium
CGTCGACGTCGCCGGGATGGTGAGAGCGGTCCGGAGCCTGGTGCGCATCGAGAGCTGGGACGGCAACGAGACCCCCGCGCAGGAGCGGATGGCCGAGCTCATGGCCGACGCCGGCCTCGACGTCGACGCCTGGCAGCTCGACCTCGACGCGCTGCGCCGCCACCCGGCGTGCTCGTACGAGATCGAGCGCTCCTCCGCTCTGGGCGTGACGGGTCGCCTCGGCGAGGCCCGGGGAGGCCGCACGCTGATCCTGAACGGGCACGTCGACGTCGTCCCCCCCGGCGAGGAGACCCTGTGGAGCCGTCCGCCCTTCGAGGGGGCCGTGGACGGGGGACGCATCTGGGGTCGAGGAGCGCTCGACATGAAGGGCCCGCTCGTCGCCGGGCTCTTCGCGCTGCGCGCGGTGCGCGAGGCGGGAAGCGAGCTCCGGGGCGCCGTGCGGCTGCAGAGCGTGGTCGGCGAGGAGGACGGCGGAATCGGAACGCTCGGCGCCATCCTCCGCGAGGGCCCCGCCGACGGAGCCGTCGTGATGGAGCCGACCGGGCTCGCCGTGGCCCCCATGCAGGCCGGCTGCCTGAACTTCCGGGTTCGGGTTCCGGGCCTGGCGGCGCACGGCGCGGTGCGCGAGGAGGGCGTGAGCGCCTTCGAGAAGCTCTTCGCCGCCTACCGCGCCCTCGGGGACCTCGAGGCGCGCCGCAACCGAGCGCCCGAGCCCGATCCTCTCTTCGAGCGCTACCGGATCCCCTTCCCCATCAGCGTCGGCATCATCGAAGGAGGCGACTGGGCCTCCTCGGTCCCCGACCACGCGGCGATGGAAGGGCGCATGGGCGTCCGGCCGGACGAGGATCCCGACTCGGCCCGGGCCGAGCTGGAGGACGCGGTCGCCGCGGCCGCAGCGGAGGATCCCTGGCTCACCGACCACCCGCCCCGTGTCGAGTGGTGGGGCGGCCGCTTTCTTCCGGCCCGCACCGACCCCGAGCACCCGATCGTCACGACGCTCCGCGACGCCGCGTCCGGCGTCCTCGGAAGGCACACCAGACTCGAGGGCGTGCCCTTCGGCGCGGACGCCGGGCTCCTGTCGAGCGTGGCCCGGGTCCCGACCGTCCTCTTCGGGGCCGGCGACATCCGACGTGCGCACCGGCCGGACGAGTACGTCGAGATCGAAGAGCTCGCCACGATGGCGAGAGCGCTCACGATCCTGGTCCTGCGCTTCTGCGCCTGAGCATCGGGACGCCCGGTCCGGCGGGCGAGCCCTGGCCTACGTGATCGTGCACCCCTCCGGCCGCTCGCAGCCCGGATCGAGGAGAGGAAGGCCCAGCCGCCCGAGCTGCTCGTTCACGGCCGCCAGGTCGGTCGCCCACACCTCGTCGAGCCGGTCCGTGTAGCCGCGCAGCTCCTCGGAGAGGATCTCGAAGATCTCCATCATGTTGTTGCCGGGCCGGCCGTCGCCGCGCTCCGCCATGGACATGAGGTTGGCCAGGCGGTTGTTGACGCGGATCGGGAAGTTGAGCGGATCCTGGTTGCTCTGGTTGCGGACCTGGTAGATGTCGGCTTCCACGGCCGAGGCGTTGGTCTCGAGCCGGTCACCCGCCTCGCGCAGGCGGCGGTCGTCGGAGCGCTCGAGCCGGTTCCCGAGCTGGGCCTTCACCTTGCGGATCGCGATCACCGCCTCGTTGGCGTCGTTGACCCTGTCGCGGACCATGCTGGAGAACTCCCACTGGGCCTGAAGGTCCGCCTCCGACACCCCCGTGATCCACGGATTCCGCTCCACTCTCAGCGGCGCGCTCCGGATCTCGCCGTCCACGGTGAGACGGAGCCCGTACGTGCCGGGCGGCACCGCGGGGCTGAACGTGCGCACGCCCCACAGGATCATCCCGGGGAAGGTCTCGGCCGGCTGGGCCCTCAGGTCCCACGAGAGCACGTTCAGCCCGGCCTCGTTGGGCAGCGAAGGGCCACGGTACCGCGCCTGAGGCCCCGACGGCAGGCCCTCCTCCGGCTCAGGCTCGAAGGTGCGGAGCACGGCTCCCGACGCGTCCACGATCTCGAGCGTCGCGGTCTCCGCCGGTGCGTCGAGCCACCAGCTCAGCGGCACGCCCGGGCCCGAGCGGATCGCAGCGGGCGGGGTGAAGAGCCTCGGCCCCCGGCCGGACAGGCCCCCGGCGGCCTCGCGCAGCGGGGCGATGTTGTCGAGCACCCAGAAGCCCCTTCCGTGGGAGCCGATCACGAGGTCGTTGTCCTCGACGATCAGGTCGATGACGGGCAGATCGGGCAGGCCCGGGTTGAGCTCCTGCCAGCCGTCCCCGTCGTCGTAGGAGACGTAGACGCCGTGCTGCGTCGCCGCGTACAGCAGCCCCCTCGTCGTCGGATCCTCGCGGACCGCGTGCACGTAGGCGTCGTCGCGGATCCCGTCCACGATCTTGGTCCACGTGCGCCCGAAGTCCTCGGTCCTCCAGATGTAGGGGGCGAAGTCGTCGAGGAGCGGGCGGCGCACGGAGACATAGGCGCCGCCCGGGTCGAAGGCGGAGGCGTCGATCTGGCTGACCCGCCCGAACTCCGGCATGTCGGGGGGCGTGACGTTCGTCCAGGTGCGCCCGTTGTCGCGCGTCACGTGGACCAGCCCGTCGTCCGAGCCCGCCCAGATCACGTTCACGTCGAGCTTGCCCGGGCCGACCGAGAAGATCGTCGCGTAGACCTCCGGCCCGTTCATGTCGCCCGTGATCGGGCCGCCGGAGTGCTGCAGCGTCGCCGGATCGGCGCGCGTCAGGTCCTCGCTGAGGCGGTCCCACGTGCGCCCGCCGTCCGTCGTCATCCACAGGCGCTGCGACGAGGTGTAGAGCCGGTTCGGGTCGATCGGCGAGAAGAGGATCGGGAAGGTCCACTGCCAGCGCTCGCGGATGTCGATCGCGGGCTCGCCCGAGTAGAACCAAGGGTACGGGTTGACCTCGCGCGAGGTGCCGAGCCGGCGATTGTACTTGTCCAGGTACGACCCGTTGTTCGTGCCGGAGAAGAAGACGTCGACGTCCTTCGGGTCGGGCGCGATGTAGCCCGGCTCTCCGCCGCCCGCCTGGTAGGCCACCTCCATCGAGCCCTCGGTGATCGAGCCCCCGCCGCCACCGCCGCCGCCGCCGCCCCCACCCCGGCCGCCGCCCCGGAAGCGGTTCAGGTTCCAGTCGCCCGGCAGGCAGAGCGTCGAGTTGTCCTGCTGCGCCCCGCACACGTGGTAGGGCACGTGCGCCGTCGTGACCGCGTGATAGAACTGCGCGGTCGAGAAGTCCTGATCGGTCCAGGCCCCTCCCGTGCTCGTGCTCACCGCGCCGCCCCCGTCGTTGCCCACGACGAGGTGGGACGGATCGTCGGGATCGATCCACAGGTCGTGGAAGTCCCCGTGCGTCCCGTTGTTGATCGACTCGTACGTCTCCCCGCCGTCCGTGGAGCGGAAGAACGACGTGTTCTGCATGTAGACCACGTCCACGTCCACGGGGTCGGCGAAGACGTGCGTGTAGTAGAAGGCCCGCTGCCGGATCGCGCGGTCGTCGTTGACGAGCGCCCACGAGTCGCCGCCGTCGTCGCTGCGGAAGAGGCCGCCCTCGTCGTGCTCGAAGAGCGCGAAGACGCGGTCGGAGCTCGCGCCCGACACGGCGAGGCCGATCCGGCCCACCACGCCCTCCTGCGGCATCCCCGGGTTCCGGGTGATCTCCGTCCAGCTCTCCCCGCCGTCCGTGCTCTTGAACATCCCCGAGCCCGGCCCGCCGCTCGACATCTGGTACTCCTTGCGGTAGGCCTCCCACAGCGACGCGTAGAGGACGTCCGGGTCGTTGCGGTCGATCACGATGTCGATCGCGCCCGTCCGGTCGTCGCGGAAGAGGACGCGCCGCCAGGTCTCCCCCCCGTCGGTGCTCTTGAAGACACCCCGCTCCGGGCTCGGCACGCTGTACTTGCCGAAGGAGGCCACGTACACGATGTCGGGGTCCGTGGGATGGATGCGGATCTTGGAGATCCCGTGCGAGTCGCGGAACCCGACGTGCTCCCACGTGGCGCCCCCGTCCCGGCTCCGGTACACGCCGTCGCCGGGCATGATGTTGCCCCGGATGCACGTCTCCCCGGTGCCGATGAAGACGAGGTCGGGGTCGGTCTCGCTCACCGCGACCGCGCCCACGGACGCCGAGGTGATCTGGTAGTCCGTGACGGCCTCCCACGTGCCCCCGGCATCCGTCGTCTTCCACAGGCCCCCGCCCGTGGCCCCGAAGTAGGCCTCGTCCGGGCGCCCCTTCACGCCGCTCACCGCGATCGAGCGCCCGCCCCGGTCCGGACCCAGGTTGCGCCAGGCGTAGCCCGCGAGGAACGCGGAATCGAGGAAGAGCCCGTCCCCGGCGGCCGTCTGGGCACGGACCGCGAGGGGCGTGGCGGCGAGAGGGGCGGAGACCAGCAGGGCGACGAGAGCGGCGGAAAGCACGGTACGCATGAGCACGGTCGATCGGTGGTGGTATCGGGACGCGGACGGCCCTCCGCCCGCCGACTGCAGACGGGAATGTACGACGGGTAGCCACGCGGAGCACCGGACCGGTAGCTTGGCGGACCATGGGCCTCCCGCTCCACGGAGGCTCGCCCCACGCACCGCCCGCCCGGCCGGACCGGGGAGGCGCTCTTCGGACCGAGATCCACCGCGCGATGACCCACCGCGAGCCAGCCCGCTTCGAGC
>JBFFWJ010000326.1:0-4696 GCA_041570315.1 Longimicrobiales bacterium
CACGGACGACACCCCACTCATGCAGCAGTGGCGGGAGGCCAAGTCCCGTCACCGGGATTCGCTGCTCTTCTTCAGGGTGGGCGACTTCTACGAGCTCTTCCACGGCGACGCCGAGGAGGGCGCCCGGCTTCTCGGCCTGACGCTGACGTCGCGCAACAACGGCGCGGCGGCCCGCGTGCCGCTGGCGGGCGTGCCGGCGAAGGCGCTCGACGACTATCTGTCGAGGCTGGTGCGAATGGGCAGGCGCGTGGCGATCTGCGATCAGGTGGAGGACCCCGCGCTCGCCAAGGGGATCGTGAAGCGGGAGGTCACCGAGACGGTGACGCCGGGGACCGTCCTCTCCGACAGCCTCCTCGTCGAGCGCCGCAACAACTTCCTCGTCTCGATCGTCCGCGCGGCGGACGTGGGCTCGACCTACGGCGTGGCCGTGCTGGACGTCTCCACGGGCGAGCTGGCGGTACAGGCGGTTCCCCGCGGGGAGCTGCGGGCCGAGCTGGGTCGGCTCGAGCCGTCGGAGCTGCTCGTGCCCCGCGGCCTCGAAGGCGAGCTCGTGTCCGAGCGTGCCGGTCCCGAGCGGTCCGTCCCGCGCACCACGCGCGACGACTGGATGTTCGAGGCCGGCCCGTGCGAGGACGAGCTGCTGCGGGCCTATGGCGTGCAGTCGCTGGACGGCTTCGGCTTCCAGCCGGACGACGTCGAGCTCGTGCGCGCGGCGGGAAGCCTCCTGCAGTACCTCGGGGAGATCCGACCCGGAGGCGTGACACACCTCAGGCCCGTGCGAATCCGGCGGGAGGGGCGGGTCATGCTCCTCGACGAGATGACCCGCCGGAATCTCGAGCTGATCGAGCCGCTGCGCTCGGGCGAGGACGGCGGCACGCTCCTCGGCGTCCTCGACGACACGATCACGGCGATGGGCGCCCGGCTCCTCCGGCGATGGGTCCTCGAGCCCCTCGTCCGCGCCGAGGAGATCTGGGCCCGACAGGCGGCGGTGCGTGAGCTGGTCGAGGAGCCGGAGCGCAGGCTGCGGCTCCGCGACGCATTGGCGGGCATCGGCGACCTGGAGCGCCTGGCCGGCAAGATCGGCACGCGCCGCGTGGGCCCCCGGGACCTGGGCGCGCTGCGGCGCTCGCTGGAGGCGCTTCCGGCGCTCCGCTCGGCCGCCTCGGGCGCGGGGGCCGACACGCTGCGCGCGCTCGGCGAGGATCTCGACGTGCTCGAGGACGTTCGCGACCTCCTGGGGCGGGCGATCGCCGACGATCCCCCGGCTGCGCTCCACGAAGGAGGCGTGGTCCGCGACGGGTGGTCGGCCGAGCTGGACGACCTGCGGTCCGTGCGGGACGGGGCTCGCGACTTCATCGCGGCGCTGCAGGCGCGGGAGCGCGAGCGCACCGGAATCGGCTCGCTCAAGGTCGGATTCAACAAGGTCTTCGGCTACTACCTCGAGGTGACGAAGGCGAACCTCGACCGCGTGCCCGACGAATACGTGCGCAAGCAGACGCTCACGAACGGCGAGCGCTACTTCACCCCCGAGCTCAAGGGCTGGGAGGAGAAGGTCTTCGGCGCCGAGGACGAGATCGCCCGCCTGGAGTCCGAGCTCTTCAGCCGGGTGCGGGAGGACATCGCGCGCGCCGTGCCGCGCCTGCAGGCCACGGGGGGACGGGTCGCCGAGCTCGACGTGCTCGCCGGGCTCGCGGCCGTCGCCGTCCGCCAGGGCTACGTGCGGCCCGTCGTCCACACGGGCTTCGAGCTCGAGATCCAGGGGGGCAGGCACCCGGTCGTGGAGACCATGATGCCGAGGGAGGAGTTCATCCCGAACGATCTCTCTCTGGACCGGGGCGGCCGCATCGTGATCCTGACGGGGCCCAACATGGCCGGGAAGAGCACCGTGCTCCGGCAGGCCGGTCTCATCCAGCTGCTGGCGCAGGTCGGCTCGTTCGTTCCCGCCGACTCGGCCCGCCTTCCCGTCGCGGACCGGATCTTCACCCGGGTGGGCGCATCGGACAACCTGGCGCGCGGACAGTCGACCTTCATGGTCGAGATGAGCGAGACGGCCGCGATCGTGCACGGAGCCACCGAGCGCAGCCTGGTGCTCCTCGACGAGATCGGACGGGGCACCTCGACGTACGACGGAGTGTCGATCGCCTGGGCGGTGACCGAGCACATCCACGAGGAGATCGGCGCCAAGACGATCTTCGCGACGCACTATCACGAGCTGACCCAGCTGGGCGACCTCCTCGACGGCGTGAAGAACCTGAACGTCTCGGTGCGAGAGCTCGACGACCGGATCGTCTTCCTGCGCCGCCTCGCCGAGGGAGGCGCGGACCGCTCCTACGGCATCCAGGTGGCCCGACTCGCGGGCCTGCCGGACGCGATCGTCGGCCGGGCCCGGGAACTTCTCGCGGAGCTGGAGGGAACACATAGCGGAGGTGGCGAGGGACTCGGGCGCCACGGTGCGCACCGTCCGGCGTCCGAGCCCCCGCCCGACCAGCTGTCGATCTTCCAGGTCGAGCATCCCATGGTGCGCAGGCTCAGGGCGATCGATCCCGATGACCTCTCCCCGAGGGAGGCTCTCCAGCTGCTGTACGAGCTGGGAAGTGCCACACGACGCGGGAAGGACGATTGAGTGTGAGCGGAGGACGGAGCGCGTTCGGCGCGCGGAGGGGCTTGGATCCGGTGATGGGCCTCGCCCTGATCGCGGTCGCCTCGACCGCGGGATGCGGGCTCGAGGGCGAGATCGAGCAGCCCAGGCCCCTTCTCGGCCCGCTCCCCATCGAGTACCCCCTCCACATGTGGGACCAGGACATGGAAGGGGAGACCCTCGTCCGGGTGCGGGTGGGGGACACGGGCGTCGTCGACAGCGTGGAGGTCCTGGCGTCGTCGGGGTTCGCGGCCTTCGACTCGGCCGCGGTGACCGGCGCCCGGAAGCTCCGGTTCACGCCCGCGCGCCGGGACGGCAAGAGGGTCGAAGTGTGGGCGCAGGTTCCCGTGCGCTTCTCCAAGCGGCCCCGGCCCGACACCCTCGACGTCCCGATGTCCGGGGGCTGACCCTCCTTCCACCCGGACACCGCCTTCCGCGGAGACTTCCGATGCCCGAACGCCACCGGCAGCCGTATGACAGCGTCCTCGAGCTCATCGGCTGGACGCCGATGGTGCGGCTCAACTCGGTGACCGGCGGGGCCCGCACGCCCGTGTACGTGAAGTGCGAGTTCATGGGTCCGGGCGGGTCGGTGAAGGACCGCATCGGGATCGCGATGATCGAGGCGGCCGAGGCCGACGGGACGCTCAAGCCCGGCGGCACGATCGTGGAGGCGACCGGAGGAAACACCGGGCTGGCGCTGGCGATGGCGGCCTCGCTCAAGGGCTATGGCTGCGTCTGCACGATGCCCGACAAGATGAGCGGCGAGAAGGTCAAGCTGCTGAGGGCCTTCGGGGCCGAGGTGATCATCACGCCGACGGCCGTGCCCCCCGACCATCCGGACCACTATCTGCAAAAGGCGCGCGCGATCGCGGCCCAGCGCCCGGGAGCCGTGCTCGCCGACCAGTTCTACAACCCCGCCAACCCGGACGCCCACTACCGGACCACCGGTCACGAGCTGTGGGAGCAGAGCGACGGCCGCATCACCCACTTCGTGGCGTCGGCCGGCACGGGCGGGACGATCACCGGCGTCGGGCGCTACCTGAAGGAGAAGAACCCCGAGGTGCGCGTCGTCGGCGTGGACCCGGTCGGGTCGATGATCGCGCCGTTCTTCAACACCGGGGAGACGATCGAGGGCCACCCCTACAAGGTGGAGGGGATCGGCAACGACAAGATCCCCGGTGCGCTCGACCTCGGCGTGGTCGACGAGTACCGCCAGCTCGACGATGGACCGGCCTTCCGCATGGCGCGCCGGGTGGCGCGTGAGGAGGGGCTCTTCCTGGGCGGATCCGCGGGCCTGATGATCCACGCGGCGGTGGAGCTCGCGAAGGAGGTCGACGACCCCGAGGCCTTCATCGTGACGCTCGGCTGCGATTGGGGCGAGCGCTATCTGAGCAAGGCGTACGACGACGACTGGATGCGCGACAACGGCTTCCTCGAGCGGCCCAGGCGCACGACCGTGCTCGAGACGCTGCGCGCCAAGGACAGCCGCGCAGGCCGGCTGATCACCGTCGAGCCGACGACCCCGGTGCGCCAGGCTCTGTCCACGATCACGGCGCACGACATCGGCCAGCTTCCGGTCGTGCTCGACGGCGTCTGCATCGGCTCGATCACCGAGACGAAGCTCATGGCGCAGGTCATCGACGACCCGAGCCTTCTGGACAGGCCGGCCGAGTCTGTGATGGGAGCCCCCTTCCCGGTCTTGGAGGGACACGTGGACGCCGAGGAGATGCGCCGACTGCTCGCCCTCGACAACGCGGCGTGCCTCGTACGGGACGGTGACGGGCTGCTCGGCATCATCACCCGCTACGACGTCGTGCGGGCGCTGACGACGTGAAGGTCGCCGTCCTGATGGGCGGTACGTCGGACGAGCGCGAGGTATCGCTCGCCTCCGGGGTCCAGGTCGCCCGTGCGCTCCGCGAGGCCGGTCACGAGGTCGTCGCGGTCGATACCGCCCGGGGCGTGCTCGCCGCCGCCGAGGAGGCGCGGCTCCTCGGAGAGGGGGTCGCCGGCGCCCCGCCGGAAACGGGTGCGCTGGCCCGTCTGGACGAGCGCGACACC
>JBFFWJ010000327.1:0-4676 GCA_041570315.1 Longimicrobiales bacterium
GCAGCGCGGCGTGCGAGGGCGCGGAGCCCGGCGACATGGTGACGGCCACGATTACCAGCAGCCACGACGGCAAGCAGCTGGCACGCATCGAGTCGGCCGAGTTCCGCGTAGCCCCCAAGCTCAGCTTCCGGGACGGGAACGTCGAGGACGCGGAGAAACTGTTCAGCGGTGTGAAGCCGGGCCAGAACATCGAGACGAGCGTGTCGCGTCGGTGCAAGGGGCCGGAGCGCGCCACCAGCAGGTACGCCAGCACCGCCGCGCGCTTGGGCTGCAGCGGGCGGAGATCTGAATCGTCGGGGCCGTGAAGGACCCCCGGGGCACCGAAGAGCAGGACCCGAATCGGCAGTACTCCCTGAGGACGAAGGCGACGTCCGGTGACCGTGCGCTCTTGGTCCGGACAAGGCTTGGGAAAGCGCCAAGAGACACTCTCCATTCCTTCCATCCTACGTGGGCGTCCGCAAGCCGGACAACGAAGCCGACCCTCGCGCCTCTGCACGAAGGAAGGTTTTCGGTAGGCTGTGGGAACGGCCAGGGAAGATGGGCGTGGTGTCCGGTCCGGCGGAGTCGGAGGCCCTGGTGCTCGTCCTGCCGTTCGGCGTTATCGTGCAGGAGCGCGTCCTTCAGCCGGACCACTCGCCATGAACCGCTTCACGCTGCTGGGTCTCGTCGTCGCCGTGCTCGGCGCACTCGCGCTCTGGTACGGTGGGATTCCGTACACCGAGACCCGTTCGGTCCTCGACCTGGGCCCGATCCAGGCGACCGCGGAGGTGGAGGAGCGCATCGACATACCCCCGCTGGCGGGGGGCGCCGTCCTGGCGCTGGGGGTGGGGCTGATCGTCTACGGAGCGATGCGCCGGGAGGGTTGAAGGCCACGGATCGGGGCGTGGCCGCGAGGGGGCCAGCGCGGGTGGGTGTCGGTGGCGGCCTGGCGGGGGCGGCTCCCCATTAGCGGCGCGGCGGTCGTCGCCGGACGGAGTCCGGCTCCTCCGACGCCACCGCCTGCCAGAGCCGCTCCAGCCAGCCGAGCACGCCCGTGCCGGGACAGGTCGAGCGATCGTATCGGCCCGCGACGACCCACGCGTCGTGGTACGCGCGGCGGGACGCGACGCCGCAGTGTGGAGCCACGACCGCTCCGGTGAGCGGATCGTAGCGGATGCGCTCCACGGAGATGGGCGGGATCCACGCGCCCCGGTGAGGGGCCACGTGCTCCAGCCGGCTCATCCAGTCCGCCCACGCGGGCGCGGCGAGGGCTCCGCCACCCCTGTCCTCGACGATCGCCCCGGGCGTGTCGAAGCCGATCCAGACGCCCGCGACCAGGTCCGGCGTGAGGCCGATGAACCAGGCGTCCCGGCCGTCGTTGGTCGTTCCCGTCTTGCCGGCGGCCGGCCGTCGATACCCTACCGCCCGCACGGCGGCTCCGGTGCCGCGGTCGACGACGGCCCGGAGGGCGTCGAGCACCGTGAAGGCGGTCGCCTCGTCCATGATCCGGTCCGGCGCGGCCGCGGCCGAGCGCTCCCACGTCATCGCGCCGTCGGCGGCACGCACGCGCTCCACGAGGTAGGGCTCGGGCCTCGCTCCGCCGTTCCCGAACGCGCTGTACGCGCTCGTCATCTCCAGGAGCGAGGCGTCGAAGGCGCCGATCGCGCTCGACGGCACCGCCGGCACGTGCCCGCTCAGACCGACCCGGACCCCCACGCCGGACAGCGCTTCGAGGCCGAGCTCCGTGCCGAGGTGGGCGGCGGCCCGGTTGGAGGAGCGGACCAGGGCCTCGCGCAGGGGGAGCCGCGTCTCCGGGACGTGATCGGCGGGTAGCCACGAGCCTTGGTCCGTGGGGATGGGCACCGTATCGGCCGAGACCATGTCGATGATCCCGTATCCGCGCTCGAGCGCGAGCGCGACCAGGAACGGCTTGACCAGCGAGCCGACCTGGCGCCGCGCCTGCTCGACCCGGTCGAACTCCGAGCGCGTGAAGTCGCGGCCACCGATCCAGGCACGCACCGCGCCGGTGGCGGGATCGAGCGCCACGGCCGCTGCCTCGAGCGGGGCCGCCGAGTCGGGGGTCACCTCGAGGGGGCCGAAGCGTCCGGACTCGATCGCCGCCACCTGCGCCTCGACGGCTGTTCGGGCCTCGCGCTGGACGTCCGGGTCGATCGTCGTGAGGATCTCGAGCCCGGTTCCGAAGGGCAGCCCGGGGGCGAGCCGGCGCAGCTCCCGGCGAACCGCGGCGGTCAGGTGGCTGCGGGTGCGCGCCGCCCGCGCGACGTCGTCGATGTCGGCGAGGTCGAGGTCCAGCGACGCGGCGGCCTCGGCCTCCCGCTCGGTGATCAGGCCCGCGGCGGCCATGCGCGTCAGCACCACGTCGCGCACCCTCCGAGCGCGATCGGGATGCCTGCGGGGCTCGTAGAGCTCGGGCGAGCGGGTGATCCCGACGAGGGTGGCGACCTGATGGACCTCGAGGGAATCGACGCCGACGCCGAAGTAGTGGCGTGCCGCGCGCTCGACCCCGTACAGCCCGTTGCCGAGGTAGATCGAGTTGAGGTAGAGGGTGAGCACGCGCTCGTGCCCGAGCTCCGCGATCAGGCGGGGCGCGGTCCGGGCCTCGATGACCTTGCGCCGCCAGGGCCCCACGTCGCGCAGCGACTCCGACCACAGGGTGCGGACGAGCTGCATCGGGATCGTGCTCGCACCCTCCTCGAGGCCGCCGCTGCGCAGGTTCCGGATCGCCGCCCGCAGCACACCCCACGCGTCGACGCCTTCGTGGCTCCAGAAGCGACGGTCCTCCACGACCACGAAGGCGTCGGCGACCAGGTCCGGGATCCGCTCCCGGGGCAGGGCCCGCCGCAGCGGCCCGCCCACCTCCGCGAGCAGCGCGCCGTTCCGGTCGAGGACGCGGTCCGCCGCCGGGAGAGGGGCGCCACGGCGGATGTCGCCGAGCGTCACGCACTCGGTCCCGTCGGGGCAGGAGACCGAGAAGACCGTCGAGAGGACGACGACGCTCGAGAGCAGGGCGAGCGCCGCACCCCCGAGGGCGAGCCGTCTCGGGCGCGAGCCCGCCACGACGAGCGCGCGCAGCCTGCGCACCGACCAGCGCGCCAGCGCGCGCGCGCGCCGCCGCTTCGACCGTCGCGCGGTGGAGGAGGTGATCGTGCGTCCCTCGGAAGGGGTGGGCCGACAGGCGGCATCCGGCACATCGATCGGCGCAACATGCGTGCCAGCGTGGGGGCTGCCTCCGCCTCGCAGGCACGCACACGCTCCCGGCGAATGGTTAAGTTTCATACGGCTGCCCCGGTATCCGCCTGGACGAGGGAGCCGTCGGCCGGACGGGCCGGCGAGAGGCATGCACAGAGCGTTCGACGAGCTATCGCGCCGCAGGATTCCCCACGTGCTGGGGGTCTATCTGGCCGCGGGCTGGGGTCTGATCGAGTCCAGCGACTGGGCCATCGATCGGCTCGGTCTGGACGCCTCCTTCCTCACGTGGGTGCTCACGATCTTCGTGGGGTCGCTGCCGGCCGTGCTGTGGGCGGCTTGGAGGGTGGGCGACCGGAGGGGCGGCCGCCGAGACGAGCCGGAGGCGCCGGCGAGGTCGGTAGCGGTGCTCCCCTTCATCAACGTCGGGAACGACCCCGAGACCGAGCTGCTCAGCATCGGGCTGGCGGATCAGATCCTCACCGACCTCGCGAGGATCGCCGACCTGAGCGTCGCCGCGCGCACCTCGTCGTTCGCCTATCGCGATTCGACCGAGGACGTGCGCGCGATCGGCCGAAGGCTGGGCGTGCGCGCGGTGCTGGAGGGGAGCGTGCAAAGGGCCGGGGACCGCCTCCGCGTGACCACGCAGCTCGTGAGCGTCGAGGACGGCTACCAGCTCTGGTCGCAGCGCTTCGAGCGCGACGTGGAGGACATCTTCCGCATCGAGGACGAGATCGCGGCGAACGTGGCGCGCGTCCTCAAAGCGATCCTCCACGAGCACGAGCTCAGGGCGCTCACGAAGATCCCGACGCGCGAGATCCGCGCCTTCGAGTTCTACGTGCGGGGCCGGGAGTTCCTCTTTCAGGTCCGGTCCAGAAGCCTCGCGTACGCGCGCGAGATGTTCCTCAAGGCGTTGGAGGTGGACGACGGCTTCGCGCTCGCCCACGCGGGTGTCGCGCAGGCGACGGCGCTCCGGTGCATGTACTACCCGGACGCGGGGCACGAGCTGGACGAGGCCGAGCGGGCGAGCCTGCGTGCGCTCGAGCTCGACCCCGAGCTCGCGGAGGCGCACTCCGCTCGAGGCATGACGCTGCTGGCGGCCGGCCGGATCGCCGAAGCGGAGGAAGCGTTCCTGCGGGCCTCCGAGCTCGACCCGCAGCTCTTCGACGCCTACTACTTCCACGCGCGGGCCCGCTTCCAGAGCGGAGACTTCGCGCAGGCCGCGGAGCTCTTCCGAAGGGCCTACGACATGAGCCGGGACTACTCGGCCGCGTATTTCGCCGCGCAGGCGCTCGAGGCGCTGGGGCGCGAGGAGGAGGCCCGCTCGGCGTATGCCCTCGCGCTCGAGAGGACGGAACGGCACACGGAGCTGAATCCGGACGACTCGCGAGCCGCCACGATGCGCGCCGTTTCGCTGGGCCGGCTGGGCCGGGGGGACGAGGCCGTCGAGTGGGGGGAGCGGGCGCTGGCGACCGACCCGGAGGACGGCA
>JBFFWJ010000328.1:0-4672 GCA_041570315.1 Longimicrobiales bacterium
CATCCTGTTCGGGCTCGTTCCCGCGATCCGGTTCCGCTCGCCCGACGTGGTGAGCGCGCTCAAGGAGGGTGGGCGCGGCGGGAGCGCGGGGAGGGAGCGCCAGCTGGCTCGCAACGCTCTCGTCGTGACGCAGATGGCTCTCGCGCTCGTCCTGCTCACCGGATCGGGGCTCATGGTCCGGTCGTTCCATGCCCTGCGCTCGGTGGAGCCCGGCTTTCGAGCTCCCCAGGAGGTCCTGACCTTCCGCGTCACGATCCCTCCGGCCGAGGTCGAGGATCCGCTCCAGGTCGCCGAGAGCTTCCAGGAGATGCTGCGGCGGATCGCGTCCGTGCCCGGTGTCGCCTCCGCGTCCTTCGCCTCGTCCGTGACGATGGACGGCTGGGACAGCAACGACGCGGTCGAGGTGGAGGAGTTCCCCACGGCGGAGGAGCAGCTGCCCCCGATCCGGCGCTTCAAGTACGTAGGGGAAGGATACTTCGAGACCATGGGGAACCCGGTCCTAGCCGGACGCCCCCTGACGTTCGCGGACGCGCGCGACGGGAGCCGCGCGGCGGTGGTCACGGCCGACTTCGCCCTGGAGTACTGGGACGCGCCGGCGGAGGCGGTCGGAAAGCGCATCCGTCAGGCGGCGGGCACGCTGTCCGCCGCCGAGTGGAGCGAGATCGTCGGGGTCGTCGGCCTCGAGCGCGACGACGGGGTCGGCGAGGCGCCGGTGACGACGGTCTACTGGCCGCAGGTCGTCTACGACGTCTACGGCCGGGACGTCACGACGCAGCGCTCCATGGCCTTCGCGGTGCGGTCGGACCGGGCGGAGCCGATGACCCTGCTCGCGCCGGTGCGGGAGGCGGTCTGGTCGGTGAACCCGAACGTGCCCCTGGCTCGCGTGCGCACGCTGCAGGAGCACGTGGACCGGTCCATGGCGCGGACCTCGTTCACGTTGATCATGCTCGGAATCGCCGCCGCCGTGGCGCTCTTTCTCGGCTCGGTCGGCATCTACGGCGTGATCTCGTACGTCGTCTCGCAGCGCACGCGGGAGATCGGGGTTCGCATGGCGATGGGAGCCGTGTCGGCCGACGTCAGCCGAATGGTCCTGCGGCACGCGCTGGCACTCACCCTCGTGGGCGTGGGCGCCGGTCTGACCGGGGCCCTCGCGCTGACCCGCCTGATGTCGGCGCTGCTTTACGGAGTCAGCCCCCTCGATCCGATGACGTTCGGCTCGGTCGCGGCGGCCCTGACCGCCGTCGCGCTCGTGGCCAGCTACGTGCCGGCGCGGCGAGCGGCTCGCGTGGATCCGGTGATCGCGCTCCGCTTCGAATAGACCCTGAGCGAGGGTTGCGTCAGCCGCTGGGGAGGGTTGCGTAAGCCGCTGGGGGTGGAGGATCTTGGCCCCCGAATCGCCGGCGGGGTCCGCTTGCCGAACTCCCTCGGCGCGGCCGCTCTCCAGGGTCCGGAGGCCCCGATCCATGGTACGGTGCCCGACATCGATGAGGAGACCCGCTCGCGCGATGCCCGCGCTCGTGGCCGCGGTGCTGTCCGCCTGCGCGTCGCCGGGCCCCGGGACGGGAGGGGGCGCGCCCTTGTCGGACGGTATGCTGGCGGCCGGGCTATCGTCGGCGGGGGAGTGGCGCCAGCACGGTCGGGATGACGCCGAGACGCGCTACAGCCCGCTCGCCCGCATCACTGCGGACAACGTGGCGGGGCTCGCCCTGGCCTGGAGCTACCCGATCCCGAAGACCGGGGCCCGGGTCGAGGCGACGCCGCTCGTCGCGGATGGCGTGATGTACGCGACGGGCCCGCTCAGCACCGTTTTCGCCCTCGACGCCCGCTCGGGCGAGCCGCTTTGGTACTGGGATCCGGGGATCCCGACCGTGGCGCAAGGCGGTCCGGACGCGTGCTGCGGCGACGTCAACCGGGGGGTCGCGCTATGGGGTGACAAGGTGTACGTCGGGCTGCTGGACGGGCGCCTCGTGGCTCTCGACCGTGAGGACGGCTCCGTCGCGTGGAGCGTCCAGACCACGCCGCCCGGCACGGACTACACCTCCACCGGGGCGCCGCGCGTCCTCCGGGGCCGGGTGGTCATCGGCAACGGGGGTGCGGAGTTCGGCGTGCGGGGCTACGTCACGGCGTACGACGCGGAGACGGGGGAGCAGCTCTGGCGCACCTTCACCGTGCCGGGCAACCCGGCGCAGGGCTTCGAGAGCGAGGCGATGCGCCGTGCCGCCGAGACCTGGTCGGGCACGTGGTGGCTCGCCGGCGGGGGCGGCACGGTCTGGGACGGGATGGCGTACGACGCGGAGGCGGACCTGCTCTACATCGGTACGGGGAACGGGGCTCCCTGGAGCCGTGACCACCGGAGCCCGGGGGGAGGCGACAACCTCTACCTGTCGTCCATCGTCGCGCTCGACGGCGAGACGGGCGAGTACCGGTGGCACTATCAGACGACCCCCGGTGACGACTGGGACTACACGGCCACGCAGCCGCTCATGCTCCTGGACCTGACGATCGGGGGGCGACCGCGCCGCACGATCGTGCAGGCGCCGAAGAACGGGTTCTTCTACGTGCTGGATCGCCTCACGGGCGAGCTGCTCTCGGCCGAGCCGTTCGCCGACGACCTCACGTGGGCGACGGGCGTGGACCCCGACACCGGCCGTCCGATCGAGACGCCCCCTGCGCGCTACGGCGTGAACAGGAAAGGCGCCTGGCTCGCCCCGGGCCCCACGGGCGCGCACAACTGGCATCCGATGGCGTGGAACCGTGAGACCGGCCTCGTCTACGTGCCCACGCAGAACAACAACGCCTACTACGAGATGGTCGAGACGCTCGACTACACGCCCGGCCGCTGGAACACCGGGACCTCCCTGTTCGGAGGCGGCTCGGGGCCGAGGCCTCCCCGGCCTGAGCTCACGGGCCCGAGGGTGGCCCTCAAGGCGTGGGATCCCGTCGAGAACCGTGAAGCGTGGCGCCTGCCGGGGACCGGCGGGAACGGCGGCACGCTGTCGACGGGGGGCAACCTCGTCTTCTGGGGAACCGGGACGCGCGCCGTGGCCGTCGACGCGAGAAACGGCGCGGAGCTCTGGTCGGCGGAGGTCGGGCGGGGCACGGGGACGCCGGTCACCTACGAGATCGACGGCGTTCAGTACGTGTCGATCGCCGGGGGGCTCGGCGCGAGCGACCCCCCGACCCTGTGGACCTTCGCCCTCGGCGGAGGGCGCTGAGCGACCCGCAGGGTCGGCCCCGCCTTCCGCCCGGGCGGTCCCCGCCGACCGCCCCGGATCCCCGCCCGCGGATCAGCGCACGGGCATGAGCCTCAGCCGGTACGCCGCGTTCGCCTCCACCGCTTCACGGCTGAACGACATGGGGAAGTACTCCTCGTCCGCCCAGCTCTGCGCGAGGTTGCCGTAGAAGGGGCTGCCGGGGCGGCCGGACTGCCCCGGCGCGTTCGTCGCCAGGGACCCGTCGAGGTTCGAGAAGTCGATGATCTCCCGGTACGTCGCCCCGGTGGCGGCCACGGTTCCCGCGCCTCCGTCGCGCTCCACCGCCGCGATGTCGTAGGCCGAGACCAGCTCGTGCGGAAACTCGCTCCGATGCGTCCGCCCCCAGCGCCACTGGCCCGGGTCGTCGCCCTGCTCCCGCCGGATCTGCTCCACGGCCGAGCGGAGCGCGGCCTCGGGATCGGCTTCGAGCGCCGCGTCGGCGGCTTCTCGGGCCACCCGCCGCAGGTGGTTCATGAGCGCCGGAGCGCGCTCCTCGCGCTCGAAGACCGCGTCCCACGAAGCGAGCTCCTGCCGGAAGGTCTCGAGCTGCGGGTCCTCCGACGTCCAGCCCCGCATGAGCTCGATCAGCTCCAGCGAGGTGGTCGAGTAGGCGTCGTGCTGGAGGGCGCGGGAGTCCTCGACCGTGAAGCGGCTCCCGCTGGACAGGACCTGCGAGACGCGCGCGAAGCGCTCGAACGGCCCCTCCTGCTTGAAGAAGAGCGGCGGGTCGTACCCTTCCGGATGGATGTCGTGGTTGGCGGTGGCGACCCACCCGCGCTCCGGGTTGAGCTCCCTGGGCAGGTCGTCTCGGAAGCCCCGCCATTCGTACGCCCCCGTCCCGGGCACGGGCAGGCGCCCATGCCAACCCTCCCGATCCGGTGACAGCGCGGAGGCCTGCCAGGCGATGTTCCCGTCCGCGTCGCCGCAGATCATGTTCTCGGTCGGCGCGTACCAGTAGTCGAGCGCGTCCAGGAACTCGACGCAGTCGTCGGCCACGTTGAGCCGCAGCGCGGGCAGGTAGCCGGTGGAGCCGGGCTCGTGCATGGTCGAGCGCATCGCGTACGCCTTCCGGTTCTCGGCGTCCTCGTGGAAGATCGGTCCGTGGCGCGAGAACTTCAGCTCGACGACCTCGGTGCCCCCGCCCTTCACGCGCACCGTGTCGTACTCGATGCGCAGCGGCTCCCAGCTCCCCTCGTAGAGCACCTCGTTCGGGTTCTGGGGGTTGACCTCCTCGACGTAGACGTCGGACTGATCGGTGCCCACGATCGTCAGACCCCAGCCGATGCGCCCGTTGTGCCCGATGGCGACTCCGGGCAGGACCGGCTCGGTCGAGCCGATGGCCGTCCAGCCGGGCGCGTCCAGGTGCACCATGTAGCGCAGCGACGGATTCGTGACCCCCCGGTGCGGATCGTTGGCGA
>JBFFWJ010000329.1:0-4671 GCA_041570315.1 Longimicrobiales bacterium
AGGACTCTGCGCCGATCCGCGTCGTCGTCTTCACGAGCGGCCCGACGATCCGGCCAAGCATTCAGCGGTTCATCGTCCGCCTGGACGAGCATCAGGAGATCGAGCTGGCGGCCGTGTACTGCCAGTCGTCCGGGAGCAGCGTCCGGGAGATCGTGGCCGACCTATGGCGGCGCCGCGGATGGCTGGCCCTGCCGCTGATGGCGGTGCAGGCGGCCGGGGTAGCCGGCCGCTTCGTCGCGCACCCCCGAGAGACGATCGGCCTCAGGCGAGGGATGGCTTCCCTGCAGGATCGCGTGCGGACGATTCCGGATATCCATGCGCCCGCCGTGCTGGAGTCGGTTCGACGGCACGCGCCGGATCTCGGGCTCATCTACGGCAGCCCGATACTGAGGCCGGAGCTCTTCGAGATTCCCGCCCGCGGCACGCTGGGAATCCATCACGGGAAGGTGCCGAAGTACCGAGGGAAGAAGACGACCTTCTGGGCGATGTACAACGGAGAGCCCGACGCCGGCGTGACCATCCAGAAGGTGAACGCCGGCCTCGACACCGGGGAGGTCGTGGAGGAAGGTACGGTTCCCACGCCGGGCCGGTCCCTCGGCGCCGTCTGGCGGGAGCTGGAGGACCTGGGGTACCGCCTCTACATCGAGGCGATCCTGGCGGTCAAGCGGGGCACGGCCACGTATCGACGACCGGAAGGCGAGAAGGGAGCCCTGTTGCGCGATCCGAAGCCCGGCCACCTGCTTCGGTACTTTTGGAGGCGCTGGACGCGGCGGATTCGGGCGTAGGGCGCCGGCTCCGGGGGGGGGGGCGCCGGGCAGCGCGATCCTCGTCACCGCGGCCGATCACCCCAAGGTGCGGCCCCCGCCAGGGCTCGCTTCGAGCGTGACGAAGGCTCTATGATGGGGGTCCCTGATGAGGAGGCCTCCATGCGCATGACCGCTCGCTCGATCCGCCGAACCTGTGTCTTGTTCTTGCTCGCGGTCGCGTTCCCCTGCGCCGCGCGGGCGCTGCAGGCCCAGAGCGCGACGAAGCCGCTGCTGTCGGAGGAGATCCACAGAGTTCTCGAAAACGAAGGGACCGTCGCGGCCGAGCGCCGCTTCGCGGAGATCTTTCCGGATCAGAGGGACGAGTGGGAAGTCGACGCCGAAGGACTCGCCGTGCTTGCCACCGGGTACATGCAGGGCGGAAACATGGCGGCGGGCCAGGCGGTCATGACCATGCTCGCCGCGGTGACCCAGCACATGGTCGCCGGCGGCGGAGCCAACCTGCCGGCGACTCCATCAGCTTCGGCGCCACGGGAGACGGCGAGCCGTGCCGCCGCCCCGAGCAGTCCGAGCGCCGGCCGGGGGCCCGACCTGGGCCCGGCCCGGGACGATCTCGAGCGGTTCGTCGGCGAATACGGTGACGATCCGAATCGCCGCCTGTTCGTGACCGTCGGGTGCGGAGGCCACCTCGTGTCCGGAGCCACCTGGGGTGACGCGTCCAACTGGTGGCTCCGGTCCGAATCGGACACGGAGTTCACCTATGCCGACTCGTTCACGTCCCTGGAGATGTCGTTCGAGGTCGGGTCCGACGGCCAGGCCACGGCCCTGATCCACGACCTCGACTACCTGCCGAGCCGCCTCGGACGGCACCCTCTGCGCGATGACTGGAGGGAATGCGTGCGACCGCCCTGGGGCTGAGCCGGCCCGGCCGGCGCGGGCTCAGCCCTCGGAGCGCTGAGCCGGTGCGCGGTTGAGCATCAGGAGCACGCCTCCGACCAGGATGAGGGCGGGAATGTCGCCGTACATGTTCGCGCGCTCCATCGGATCCCGCAGCGCCTGGACCAGCATCACGAGCCCGTGCACCAGGCTCGACCAGCCGGCGAACGAGATCAGGCTGCGATGCTCGGCGGGCGCCCGCGACGCGAGGAGAAGGAAGATCCCGAGGACGGCGAACGTCGCGAGGATCATCTGCTCGTACTCGGCTTGGCGGGGCATCCACATGAATCCGTCCGGCCAGATGACCGTCATCGGGTACAGGCCGAACACGTAGACCAGGCCCACCGCGATCAGGACGATCCGGAGCTTTCTGTCTTGCGCGAGCATGTCCATGCGAGGTGTCTCCTTCGTGGTCGGCAAAGAAGTGGATTCTCGCCGGACGCAGGGAGCCGTGCATCGGCGCCGCTGCGCCAGCAGTCCTCAGCGGATGTCGGGGGAGCACGTCCGCCGCCCAGCGCACCACGACCCGTCTTCCCAGCGCGGATCATACCGCCGTTTGGAGGCCGTCCGCCAGCACGCGCCCCTCGCCCGGCCCCCCGGGCAGCGCCCGGAGAGCCGGCCCCCCGGGCAGCACCCGGAGAGCCGGCCCGCCCGGATCAGTAGTCGATGGTCAGATCGTTCGAGCACGCGTTGGTGAAGGACTCGCACACGCGGTAGGTGTAGGTGCCGCTCGCGCGCCCGACCACTTCGCTGTAGCTGCTCGCATCGAGCGCGTACTCGATGACCACGCCGTCCCGGTACAGGTCGACCACGTCGCCCGTGCCGCCCGTCCACTCCAGGTCGATCTGCTTCGATCCCTTCGCCTTGGAGACGGAGCCGGTGAGAACCAACCCCACGTCGACCGGCGGCACGAAGACGAGGCGACTCTCGGTGGACGTGGCGCCCTGGTCGTCGGTCACGGTCAAGCTCACCAGGTAGTAGAGCGAGAGCTGGTAGGTGTAGGTGGGGCTGGGCTCGGTCGAGGTTCCGCCGTCGCCGAAGTCCCACGCCCACGCCACGATGCTCCCGTCGGCGTCGGTGCTGGCGTCGGTGAACAGGCACACCAGCGCCTCGCAGCTCTCCACGAAGCCCGCCCGAGGCGGCTCGTTCGGGGGACCGATCGTGATCGTCCGCCCGTCGCTATCTCCATCGGCGTCGCCGTCCAGAGCAGGGTCGTGCGACATCGACGGGTGGCTCACGGAGGTCACGGTGAAGGTGACGAGACCGTCCCCGCGGATGTTGCCCGTGGACACCGTGGCGACCCCGTCCGCTCCCGTGACGGCGGATCCGCTGCCGCCGACGGCGCCGCTCCACTCGACCTGGACCGTCGCGCCCTCCGCCGGGCTCCCGCCGGCCTGCACCACGGTGGTCGCGAGGTGCGCCTGCCAGCGGCTGCCCCTGCCGCGCTCGCCCCAGGCCTCGAGATCGCTCACGTGGATGACGCGGACCGTAACCTCGGCCGACGACGTTCCGACCGCACCATCGTCGTCCGTGACGGTCAGGCGAACCAGGTAGCGCCCGGGCTCGGCGAACGCATGGGTTGCCGTCGCGCCGCTCGCTGCGCTCCCGTCGCCGAAGTCCCACGCGTACGAGACGACCTGGCCGTCGGCGTCCCATGACGCGGTTCCATCGAAGGTGCAGGAGTCCGCCGTGCACGCATGGGTGAACACAGCCGTGGGCGCGAGATTGTCGCCGGGCCCGCCGCCCCCACCGCCGGTCGCGCAGCTCGCGGCCTGCAGCACCGCCTGGTGCATGTTGATCCGGCCCCACCCGAACTCCTCGTCCCATCCGCCGGGACCGAGGTCATCCGCGGTCGTGCGGAGACACGCGCGGATGTCGGTCGCGCTCGTCACGCCGAGCGAGTAGAGCACGGCGGCGAGACCCGTCACGTGGGGCGCCGCCATCGAGGTCCCGATCGTCTGCAGATAATCGGCGTCGGATCCGGACCAGGTCGAGACGATCATGCTCGTACCGAAGAGGACGTCCTCGAGATCGCCACCCGGGGCCGAGATCTCCACCTGGGGTCCGTAGCTCGAGTAGCTCGCCCGATCGTCCCCGTTGTCGGTTGCGGATACGGCCACGCAATTCGGGTCGGCCGCCGGGTAGAGCACCGAGCGGATCCCGTCGTTTCCGGCCGCGCACACCGGCAGGACGTTGTTCTGGGCCGCGTAGGCAAGCGCCTGCGCTTCCGCAGAGGACTGCTGGGTGTCGCCGAAGCTCATGTTGATGACGTTGGCGCCCTGATCAACGGCCCAGTAGATCGCTTCGGAGATGGCCGAAGCCAGGCACGTGCCGTCGACCGCGCAGACCTTGCCGACCACGAACTCCATGCCGGGGCCGTATGCGACGCCCGCGACCCCGGAGCCGTTGTCGGCACAGGCGCCGGCGATCCCCGAGACGTGCGTGCCGTGGCCGTGGGGGTCGAACGGCGTGGGTGAGCCGTTCTCGTAGAAGTCCTGCCACGTCACGGTCTTGCCGCAGAAGTCGTCGTGCGTGGCGCGTATGCCCGTGTCCAGGACGCCGATCCGAGCCGTCCCGTCGGGAGCGGGGCCGAGCACCTGGAAGGCCTCGAGCCAGTCGATGTCCGCGTCGACAGCGTTCGTCGGGATGACGAGGCCCAGGCCGAGGTCGACGTCGCCGTCGTTGTGGAGGCTCCACTGCCACTCGAACAGGCCGTCGGACGGCAGCGTGCAGTCCGTGCAGAGGGGCCCCTCGAAGACCCGCCGGTAGTCGGGCTCGGCGAAGGCCACGGCTGGGTTGCGCCCGAGCGCCTGGGCCATCGAGTGCTCGGATCCCTCGGGAACGGTCGCGATCCAGGCGCCCGGCACGAACTCGCGCGACAGCGTCGCGCCGTGGGCTCGCGCCACGGCGGTGCCGTCCGCTCCCGGCTGGAAGCTCACCAGGATCCGCCCCGGCTCGAAGCCCGCCGGGC
>JBFFWJ010000330.1:0-4665 GCA_041570315.1 Longimicrobiales bacterium
GCCCTCGCCGCTACGCCACCGATGAGAACCGCCGTCAGGGTAGCCGCTACCCATCGCACCGCCCCGGGGACGTATCGCCTCAGCGCCAGCCACTGGAGCACGCCGACCAGTGTTCCCCCCACCGCGATGCCGCGGTACTGCGGGAGCGCGACGGCGGGCACCGACGGCAGCACCTCGAACCTGCGGGGATCACCGAACAGGCCCGGATCCGTGCTCCAGCCGAAGCCGAAGCCGCTGGCGATCAGCCAAAGGAGCCACAGACGCCACCCCGGAAGCCGGACCGGCGCGAGAGCCAACCTCGCGACGATCACCATGAACCCGGCAAGCGCGTTGAACAGGACGTCGGCCCAGTCGAAGACCCGGCTGGGGAGCACGGCCTGGATCCCTTCGTCGACCAAGCCCAGCGACGCGGTCGCGGCCACGGCGAGCGCCGCCGGGGCCGGGACGTGACGGCCGTTACGCGCCCGCTCGAGAAGCGCCTGGTGGATGAGGGCCGCCACGATGCCGTACTCGATCAGGTGGGTGCGCTCGGCCGGGTTCTCGATGCGGAGGAAGGCCACCAGATAGGCCAGCGCGGCGCCCAGAGCCACGCCGATCTCGCCCCGATCGGGACGCCTCCTGACCCAGTGCGCGACGAGTCCCGCGACGAGGAGAAGGACGAGGATCGCAAACGAGAGACGAAGCAGATCGCGCTCGCGCAGAGCGTCGACGACCGTCCGCGCGGGACCCAGGGTGGAGTAGATCGCGGCCACGGTCGCCAGCGTCCAGAGCCACAGGCGCCGTTCCCGGGCAGACGTCAGAAGTGCCATGCGTCGTCGTGGAGCAGCGGGCCCTCCCGACTCTGCTCGCTCGATGCGGGCGAGGCCGGCCCTACTCCGGCAACCGCAGCGCCACCAGCCTGCCGGGCTGTCCGACCTGCACGACGACGTGCTGCCTGCCCTCGTGCACGTACGTCATCATCCCGTACTGCCCGGGCGCGGGCAGCGCCACCTCCCCCACCTGCTCGCCGGTCCGCTTGTCGAAGGCGTTCAGCACCGGCGGTCCCTGAGATCCCTCCGTCGCGTAGAGCAGGTCACCGGCGACCATCTGGATCGAGCTCGCGCCGCTGCCGGCCCGCGACAGGTCCACCCCGGCGAGCGCGGGGTGGGTGCGGACCCGCTCGGGCGCGTCGCCGATCGGGATCCACCATACCCGCTCCCCGGTGTTCATGTCGTAGGCGGAGATCCGGCTGTACGGCGGCTTGTGCAGAGGCAGGCCTTCGACCTGCCCCATCCCCCCACCCGGCCCGGCGACCCACTGCGAGATCGTCGTGCCCGTGGTCGCCGGGTCGTCGGGCACGTCGGCGAGCATGCCCGGCATCACGGCGCCGCCGCTGCAGCGGCGCGCCGACGCGACGTAGAGCATGCCGGTCGTCGGGTCGAGCGTGGCGGGGCTCGTGATGTTCAGCCCGCCGTAGCACCGGATGTTGTCGGTCACGCCCGCGCTGTGGTCCTCGTAGAGGCGCGGCAGGAACGGCCCGCCGATCCGGAACTGCTGCGTGATGTCGAGCGCGGCTTCGCGCAGGTCCGGCCTGAAGTCGAGCAGGTCGTCCTCGGGGAGCCCGAGCGGCTCCGTCGGCTCGGGGCGCGTCGGGTGCGGCTGGGTGGCCGCCGTCCAGTTGCCCGGCACCTCCGTCTGGAGGACCGGACGCTCCTCGATCGGCCAGATCGGCTCGCCGCTCTCGCGGTCGAACGCGAAGATCAGGCCCGTCTTCGTCGTCTGCACGACCGCCGGCACCTCGCGGCCGTCCACCTCGAGGTCGACGACGATCGGCACGTTCGGGATGTCGTAGTTCCACTGGTCGTTGTGGACCGTCTGGAAGTGCCACACCCGCTCGCCCGTCTGTACGTCGAGGGCGATCACGCTCGTGCCGAAGAGGTTGTCGCCGGGCCGGAAGCCGCCGAAGTAGTCGATCGTCGGCGGGTTGGTCGGGACGTAGACGATGCCGCGCTCGTAGTCGGCCGACAGCGGCGCCCACGACGACACGTCGCCCGTGTAGCGCCAGGCGTCGTTCTCCCAGGTCTCGTGGCCGAACTCTCCCGGCCGCGGGATCACGTGGAACTTCCACTTGAACGCACCGGTCCTGGCGTCGAAGGCGAGGATGTCTCCCGGCACGTTCTCGATCCGGGTCTGGTTGTAGCCCTGCTCGGCCGAGTTGCCCACCACGACCACGTCGTTGACGACGATCGGCGGTGACGACGTCGTGATGTAGCCGAGCTCGCGGGGAATGCCCATGTCGGGGTCGTACGGCCCGTCCCACTCCTGCCAGGGCCCCCAGTCCGCGACCAGCGGCGGGACCATGTCGACCACGCCCGACGCCGGAAACCCGTCCAGCGGAACGGGCGACCCGAACCCCTCGAGGGGACGGCCGGTCCTCGCGTCCAGCGCGTGCAGGAAGAAGCCGGGAGACGTCGTGTAGATCACGCCGCGGCCGTCGACCTCGGCGTAGGCGACGCCCTTGCCGTAGTTCCTGCGCATCGACCGCTCCCACCTGGTCGTGTGCGGCTCCCGGTACGTCCACAGCGTCTCGCCCGTCGCCGGATCGATCGCCACGACCGTGCGGCGCGGGCCCGCCACCGTGTAGAGCACGCCGTCCACGTACGACGGCGTCGACTTCATCTGGTAGTCCACCGTCGGCCCGAAGTTGGCCGCGCTCCACACCCAGGCGACCTCGAGGTCGCCGAAGTTCGAGGCGTCGATCTGGTCGACCGGCGAATAGCGCGTGCCCCACGCGTCGGCGCTCTGGTAGCGCCACTCCCCGTAGGGGTTCTGGCGGTCCTGGGCCGTGCCGGGGGCCGGCGAGCCGATGACCAGGGCCAGGGCCAGGGAGACACCGGCGCACCGCCGGAGCCACGGGATCGCGCGGGATGACGAGGTCATGGGTTCCCTCCCGGAGAGAGCTGCGGGGAGGCCATGGTAGCGAGCCGTGCCAGGGGCAGCCAGCGGCCGGCCTCAGCCGATCTCCGGCCGGCGGGCGCTCCTCTACGCCGTGCCCGGGTCGGGAGAGCAGGCCACCTGGCGGGCCCTGAGGTCCTCGAGAATCGCCACGAATCTCGGGTCGCCGCGGAGCGGGTCGAGATCGGAATCGTTCTCCACCCACTCGGCGATCATGACGCCCCGCAGGCACGCGCGCTCCAGGTAGTCGAGAGCCCGCTCCTTCTCTCCCATGAGCGCGAACCCGCAGGCGAGGTTGTAGAGCGTGTCGGCATTGTCCCCGTCGATCTTCAGGGAGCGCTCGGCCCACTCGATCGCGCGGTCCCTCTCCTGCAGGTCGACCAACCCTCCGAAGCCGAGGTTCAGGGCGCGGGTGTCGTCCGGGTTGAGATCGAGGTGCTTGGCGGCGCGCTCCACGCCGCGACGTGCCGCTGCCAGGGCGTCGTCACGCCTGCCCAGGGTCCGGTAGACCTGCCGGAGGAGGATGGGCGTCTGGAAGTCCTCGGGCCTCGCGCGCTCGGCCTCCTCGAAGAGCCTCGCCGCCCGTTCCAGCTTCCCCTCCTGGAAGCACACGCGGCCGTAGAAGTACAGCGCCTCGAACAGACGGGGATCGAGCTCGAGCGCGCGGTCGAAGCTCGCGCCGGCCAGCTCGGGCTCCTTGCGAAGCACGTGGTGCAGACCCCGCGCCACGTGCGCCTCGCCGAGGTCGGGGGCCAGGTCCAGGGCCCGCCGGCTGGCGCGATCGACCCTTTGCAGCAGGCTCTCGTCGGAGCTCCAATACATGGAGATCATGGCGCAGCTGTTCGCCAACGCGGCCCACCCTCGGGCATACGTCGGATCCACCTCGACCGCCTTGGCGAACATGTCGGCGGCGAACTCGACGTTCCTCTGACCCCAGCGCCGGAAGTAGTGCCCGGCCTTGAGGTAGAGCTCGTACGCCCGGATGTCCTGCGTCGCGTAGGCCTCCGGCGCGGGAGCGGTCAGGGTGACCTCGAGCGCGTCGGCGACGCTGCGGGCGATCTCCTCCTGGATCTCGAAGACGTCGGCGAGCTGACGATCGAAGCTCTGCGACCAGAGGCTGTACCCGTCCCTCGCGCTGACGAGCTGCGTCGACACGCGGAGGCGGTTCCCCGACTTCCGGACGCTCCCCTCCAGGACGGCATCCACCTTCAGCCGGCTGGCGATCTCGCTGACGTCCATGTTGCGCCCCTTGAAGCGGAACGACGAGGTCCGGGACGCGACCTTCAGCTGTTCGCTCCGGGCCAGGCGGTCGAGGATCTCTTCGGCGATCCCGTCACAGAAGAAGGCCTGATCTCCCTCGGGGCTCATGTCCTCGAACGCGAGGACGGCCACGGAACGGCCGGGCGGGACGTGCCGTTCCGGCGGCTCCTCCACCTCCAACGATCCCCTCGTGCCCGGGCCCCTCCCGGGACGCCTCAACGTCAGGTCGTAGACCCAGGCGAGCACGAAGACGACGGGGAACCCGGCGATCGCCAGGACCACGGCCGCCCGGAGCGACCACTCCGGGAGACCGAGCGGCGCGAAGGTGATCTCGGCCACCTGCAGGAGCACGAACACCGCGACCGCGTAGCTCACCACGACCTTCACCACCCCCCGTCGCCTCAGCTCGGAGACGAGTCGAGTGGGAAACGTCGGAAGCGCCATGACGCAGAGCCTCTCGGGTCGGACCGC
>JBFFWJ010000331.1:0-4628 GCA_041570315.1 Longimicrobiales bacterium
CCGGCCGCCGTTGCGGGTCGAAGGTAGGGAATGTCATAGGGGTAGACGTTATGGCTCCGGAAGTCGAGAAATGGCGTGTCGAGGAGGTCGGCGGTCCGGATCTGGTTGGCATAGGAGGTCAGGTGTGTGACGCCGTAGCGCTCCTCCTCGTACTGCTTCACGTAGTCCGCCATCTCGGCGAGGAAGACCTCCGACGCGGTCAGATCCTGGCCGGTCCGGATGTGCCCGCCGGCGAACCCCGTCAGCTCCGGATGCGCCTCGTCGGTGGAGCGGATCGTGAGCTCGCTCAGCTCGTTGCCCACCACGTAGGCCACGAGAAGCGGAGCTCCGTCGGTGAAGACGCCGTGGATGCGGTCGACCACGCTTCGCATGTAGGCACGGGTCGCCTCCTTGAACCCGGGGTCGTGGAGGTCGTCCACCTCCGTGTCGATCCACAGGGTCTGGAGGACATGCAGATCCCCGCGCGCCGCGATGGCCTCGTAGACGTACCGGGGCGCGCCCCAGAGGCGGACCGTGTTCGCGCCCAGGGCGGCGATCTGCTCGAGGTCCCGGTCGATGCTGTTGCGCAGCTTGTCGGGTAGGGCCCATGCCGTCTCGGCCTCCCAGGGCAGGTGCCCCGGATAGCCCGGGACGTAGACGACGCCCCGGAGCTCAAAGGGCTCTCCTCCCTTCAGGAGATGGTCGGGGCCGGCGGTGAAGGCACCGGCGCTCGAGGGCGCGGGCGCGCTCCTCCATCGCTCGCGAAGCGCCGCGTACGCCGGCCGCGGCTGTGTGATGAAGACGCTCGCGAACCCCGATCCGTCCGGCGCGTCCTCCGCGGGAGCGAGCGGGTCACCACACCCCGATCCGAGAACGAGGAGCAGGGCGGGAACCAACAGCCCTCGACCCCACGCACGCCCAATCCGCTCGGTCGGCCTTACGACTCCACCCCCCGACGTCGCATCCAATCGACACCTCCCTCGACGGAAGAGCCTGCCCCACGGCGCCCGACGCGCACCTCCGACCCGCATGCGGAAGCTCCAGCCGCCACTCTCGGTCCTCAACCGGCGAGCGCCACCCCGACGGCGAGCAAGAGCCCGAGCCCGGCCGCCGCTCCCGCCAGCGAGCCCCAGAGAGCCGATCTGACTCGCCTGGACCGATGGCGGTCCTCGTACGCTTCGCGGAAAGCGGCCTGCCACTCCGGTGTCCTCCCTTCGAGAAGCCGCTCGTCCTCCCTCGTGGGTCCCGCCGGCATCCACGCCGCCACGGCGAAGGCCGCACCGAGCGCGGCCGCTCCACCGAGCACGAACTGGCTCTCCGGGTCGTCGAGTCCCCAGTCCTCGGATTCCCCGAGCGCGATCGGCACCATGAAGCCCAGCACGGCGACCCCAGGGAGCGGTGCCAGGAAGTAGGGCCACGTCTGCCGGCGGTTGGCCATCTCCCTGCCCGCAAGCCGCGCCTGCTCGATGAGCGAATCCCGCTCGGTGACGGCCTGGCGGGCCCGGACGGGCTGCACCGAGACGAGCAGGGCTTGAACGGCCAGCACCGCCGTGCAGAGCATCGGCACGAGCCGTGACGGAGATCCCCTGGCCATGGTGGTCCTCCTGCGACGAATGGGCGGGCAGGGACCTCCGCGTCGTTCCTACGCTACCGCACCTCCGACCCAAGGGCTGTCGGGCACATCCCCCTCCATGCCGTGGTGCATGAGCCGTGCACCCCGTTTCTTGCCGAATCATCTCGCGGCCCCGCATCATCTTGGCCGCCCATCATCCTGCGACGCGAAGCCGCGGGTTTCAGGGCGACACGACACCCCCGCCCCCGGAGGAGGAGCCCCGATGAAGCGCAGCGCCAGCGCCCGCTGGAACGGAGACATCATGCAAGGTCGCGGCACGGTCGGCACCGAGAGCGGCGTGCTCGCGGGGACCCCGTACTCCTTCCACGCGCGCTTCGGGAGCGGCACGGGCTCGAACCCCGAGGAGCTGATCGCCGCCGCACACGCAGGGTGCTTCTCGATGGCCCTGTCGGGCTTCCTGGCGAGCGCCGGTCAGGCGCCCACGCAGATCGACACGACGGCGACCGTGACGATCGAAAAGGCGGAGCTGGGCTTCCGGATCGCGGGCGTGCACCTCGACGTCGCCGCCGAGGTGCCGGGCATGGACGAGGCCACCTTCCTCGAGGCCGCGGCTCAGGCCAAAGAAGGGTGCCCGGTCTCGCAGGCGCTGAGCGTCCCGATCACGATGGAGGCCCGGCTGGTCGACTAGGCACCCCGCGCCGCGAAGCTCAACGCCCGCCCGGCGTACGCTCCCCTTCCCGCTCGGCGGACGACATCTGCGCCTGCGTCAGCGCTTGGAGCTGGGCCTCCGTGGCCGCGAGCTCGGCCGGGGAGAGATCGGCGATGAAACGGTCGGCGGCCTGGATCCACGCGTCTCGGTCACCCTCACGCGCCGCGGCATCGAGAGCCGCCATCAGCTCCGATCGATCCGTCCCGGAATCCACGACCGTCGCCCCGCCGTCTCCCCAGGCGCGCGGCGCGAGCGCGAAGGAGACCATCCGGATCCTGTGCGCGTCCTCGTCGTCGGCCATCCAGCACGAGCTCGGGGGCTCGATCCCCGCGGACCGGAACGGCAGCCAGAAATTGAGTCCGGCGAACGGACCGTTCGACGACGGGATGAACCAGACGTGGAGCATGTGGAGCGTCTGGCCCTCCGGGGCGAACTGAGGGTGGTCGTGCCAGTACGCGAGCTCGCTCTCGAACGGGAGCGGCTCGTCGGTATCGGGGACGTCGCGGAAGGCGAACGCCGTGCCCACGAGCTGATCCCGCCCGTCGATGCTGGCGAAGAGGAGGTGGTCCGGCGCGTCGGCTTGGACGCCGTCGCGGGTGCGCTCCGAGTGCACGTAGTGCACGCCCATGCCGGGAATGTCTCCCAGCGCCGGAAAGAACCCGGCGGCGCGGGCGGCTTCGGGCGTGGCGTAGGCTGCCAGCGACGTCTGGAGCGCGGCAACGCGATCCCGGTCGGACTCGGAGAGGCCGGTCCAGGGCGGCGCGGCGAGCGTCGTGCACTCCACCGCCATCCCCGCGTGGTCGTGGGCGGCCTGATCCCCATGGTCGTGACCCGCCTGGGCGCGAGCGTGGGCAGGAAGTACGAGTCCGACGACGGCGGTGAGAGCGGCCGTACGAAGCATGCGGGTCATCGAGTTCCTCCTGTGTTGCGAGCCCGAGCGCCCATGGGCGTTCCGGCTAATCTTGCGAACCTTCGGCCTGGATGCCAGCGCCCGGCCGCCCGAGCGCGCCACGCCTCGACCCCGGTCCGTCGCGCAGCGGCGCGCGACCGTCGGCGGATCTATGCGCGTCCCCGCGGCTCCGGCGCATACAGCGCTCGTCGGTACACGGCCTCGTACCGCTCGATCCAGAGCTCCGTCGAGAACCGACGCCCGATCACGTCCGACGACGAAGCGACCTGGGCCGATCGAAGGTCGTCGCTCGCGAGGAGCCGGCCCACCGCCGCGGCCAGCAGGTCGGGCCGCTCGGACGGGACGAGCGCGCCCTCCACACCCTGTAGGACGTCCGGGATCCCCCCCACCGCCGTGCACACGAGCGGCACGCCGGCCTGCATCGCCTCGAGGAGCACCATGGGCGTGCCTTCGGTTCGGGAGCTCATGACGAAGACGTCGAACGCGGACAGGAGCTCCCCCGCGGAGGCGACCGCGCCGGCCCAGCGGACACGGTCCTGGATGCCGAGCTCGCGGGCCAGCGCGCGCATCTCCCCCTCCAGAGGCCCCGAACCGATCACGCATCCTCCCACCGGGGCTTCGAGCTCGGCCAGAGCACGAAGAAACACGTCCGGTCCCTTCTCGAGGCTGACGCGACCGATCCAGCCTACGGTCACCGAGCGCGGATCGAGACCCAGCCCGCGGCGCGCCTCCCGACGCTCCCGCGGATGCAGAAGCCCGGTGACGCCGTTGGGCACGACGGCGAGCAACGCGTCGGGTACCCCGCCGCGCAGGAGTCGCTCCCGCAGCGGCTGGGAGACCGGAACCACCGCCCTCATCCGGCGAAACGCCTTCGTCTGGAGCGCCTCATAGAGCCTGACCTTCCTGCCCCGTCCGGTAAACCCGTGGACCGTGCAGACGGTGGCTGCACCCACGCTCCGCGCCGCCAACGCACCGATCACGTCCGGCCTGAATCCGTGCGTGTGGACGATATCGGGCCGGTCGGCCGCGAAACGGCGTCGGAGCTCCCGGAACTCCCGCAGGTAGGAGCGGGCTCCGACCTCGAGGACGTCGAGGGGCACACCCAGGGCTGCCGCCCTCTCGACGAACGGGTGCGGCGTCGAGGAGGGCTCCAACACCGCGAGGACACCGAGGGCGTGACCGCGGGCCAGAAACCCGACGGACAGGCCCAGGACGACCTCTTCGAGGCCACCGAACGGGGCGGGCGCCAGCACATGGGTGATCCGAATAGCCGGCTCCCGAGCCCGGCCCGGCCGCTGGCTCACGCCCGAGCCCCCGGGTCGCGGAGCACACGGAGCGCCCGGAGCAGGGCGACGCCTCGCGCCGCGAAATACACCCAGTACAGAATCAGGGCCAGCAACGGGCTCACGCCCCTGCGCGCGCCAAACATGCGGTACACGACGCTGATCAGCGGTGCG
>JBFFWJ010000332.1:0-4613 GCA_041570315.1 Longimicrobiales bacterium
CGCGAGAGCAGCTTGGCCTGCTCGGCGGTCAGCGCCGTCCCCAGCGGGGCCACGACGTTCTCGAAGCCCGTCGCGGCCAGCGAGACGACGTCCATGTAGCCCTCGACCACAACCGCGGCCTCCTCTCGGCGGATCGCGTGACGCGCCCACGACAGGCCGTAGAGGTTGTGCCCCTTGTGGTAGATCGGGGACTCGGGCGAGTTCAGGTACTTCGGCCCCCTGTCGTCGTCGACGACGAGGCGCCCCCCGAAGGCGATGACCTTCCCCGCGAGGCTCTCGATCGGGAAGACGACGCGGCCCCGGAACCGATCGTACGGCTCCTTGCTGCGCTCGCTCTCGCCGAGAAGGCCCACCTCGAGCATCATGCCCTCGTCGAAGCCGTGCTTGGCCGCGGCTTCCCGCAGGGCCCTCCACTCGTCCGGCGCGAAGCCGAGGCCGAACCGCTCCGCGACGTCGGACCCGATTCCGCGCCGTTCGAGGTAGGCGCGCGCCGTCGAGCCCGCCTCCTCGTCGAGGAGCTGGCTCCGGAACCACTCGTGCGCGAACGCGTTGAGCTCGTAGAGGTGCCGGTTGGGGTCCTCCTCCTCCCGGGTCCGCCGCACCTCGCGGACCTCCACTCCGGCGCGCCCCGCCACGTGCTTGACGGACTCGACGAAGTCCATGCCCATCCGCTCCATGACGAAGGAGAAGACGTCCCCGGACTTCCCGCACCCGAAGCACTTGTAGAATCCCTTGTCGGGCACGACGTAGAAGCTGGGCGTGCGCTCGTCGTGGAAGGGGCAGTTCGCCTTGTACTCCCGTCCGGCCTTCTTCAGCGGCACGAACTCGCCGATCACGTCGACGATGTCGGCGTGCGCCCGCACCTCCTCCACCACGTCGTCCGGGATCACGACGAGCCGTCGAAGCGCGCGACGGTCACGCCCGCACCCCCCTCCGACGGCACGCCCATCCTGAAGCCCCGCACGCGCCCGTCCCGCTCCAGCATCTCGCTCACGCGCTTGCGGAGCGCCCCGGTGCCCTTGCCGTGGATGATGAGCAGCTGGGGCAGCTCGTCGAGCACGGCCCCGTCGAGCGCTCGCCCCAGCTCGAGCTCCACCTCGTCGACCCTGAGGCCCCGGAGGTCCACTTCCGTGCGCACGGGTCCGCGGTCCGGTCCGCTCCAGCCACCGCGGCGACCGGCCTCCGAGCCTCGTGCCGACGCCGCGGACTCGGAGGATGCGGGGTCGGCGACGCGCCGCAGATCGCGCACCGGCACCTCGAGACGCAGACCGCCGACCTCCACGAACGCACGGTCGTCGCGCACCTCGACCACGCGTCCCCGCGCGCCGGTCGCTCGGATCCGCACCTGATCGCCGACCTCGGCGCACGCGCCACCGTCGTCCGCCTCCCGCACGGAGTCCGCGACCGCCACCTGCCGCCGGGCGGCGGCCTCGACGCGGCGGCGCGCCTCGCGGGCGGCCCCGTCCACCGGCTCGCCTCGGGCGGAGGCCGCGCGCAGGTCGGCGATCGCCGCCTCGACCTCCGCGCGCGCCTCCATGAGCAGCTTGCGCGCGTCCCGCCTCGCCCGCCCCTCGGCGGTCCGCTCCTCCTCGCGAAGCACCGCCTCGCGCCGCTGCACCTCCCGAGCGAGCTCCTCCGCCCGGGCCCGCGCCGCGTCGAGGTCGCGCGCGAGCTCCTCCACGCGCCGCTCCTCCGACTCCAGCCGCGCCAGGACGTCCTCCACGTCGGCCGCCCCGGTGTCCCGATGGGCCTCGGCCCGGTCGAGGACCCCGCCCGGAAACCCCAATCGGCGGGCGATCGCGAGCCCGTAGCTGCGGCCGGGGCGGCCCTTCACGAGCCGATAGGTGGGGGCCATGCGCTCGGCGTCGAATTGGAGCGACGCGTTGACGATTCCGCTCCCCTCCGCATCCAGCCGCTTCAGCTCGCCGAGGTGCGACGAGACGACGGCGGTGGCGCCTCGCGACACCAGCTCCTCGAGCACGGCCCGCGCCAGCGCGGCCCCCTCGGCGGGATCCGTGCCGGTGCCCATCTCGTCGATGAGCACGAGGGAGCGGGCATCGGCCTCGACGACGAGATCGGCGAGGTTCTCGAGGTGGGCCGAGAAGGTCGAGAGGTTCCGCGCGATCGACTGCTCGTCGCCGATGTCGGCGAAGAAGGACGTGAAGACCGGGAGGCGGGTGCCCGGTCCCACCGGCGGCACGACGCCGGACTGGGCCAGGGAGGCGATCAGCCCCACGGTCTTCAGGAAGACGCTCTTGCCCCCCGTGTTGGGTCCCGACACGACGAGGCAGCGATCGTCCGCACCGAGCTCGAGGTCGAAGGGCACCACCGGCTCGGACCCGGCCTCCACCAGCAGCGGATGGCGCCCCCCGAAGATCCGGATCGTGCGGTCGCCCGATTCGGCGATCTCCGGCGCGCTCGCCTCCCACCTGGTCGCGGCCCGCGCCCGGGCGTGCAGGGCGTCGAACTCCGCCAGTGCCTCGGCGGCGCCGGTCAGCTCGTCCCGGATCGGAGCCAGGACGCCCGACAGCTCGCCGAGTACGCGCCGGATCTCCCTGGCCTCTTCCCGCTCCAGGTCCCGGAGGCGGTTCATGAGGTCGATCGCCAGCGGCGGCTCCACGTAGAGCGTCGCGCCGGTCTGCGACTCGTCGTGCACGATCCCACCGACCTCGCCCCTTCCCTCTCGCCGCACGGGGACGACGTAGCGCCCCTCGCGGATCGTGACCGAGGCGTCCGGCACGACGAAGCGGCTCGGGAGCGAGCCGAGATAGGACTCCAGCCTGCGGACGATCTTCGCGTGCGCCCCGCGCAGGCCGTCGCGAATGCGCTTCAGCTCACGCGAGGCGGAGCTCAGCACCTGGCCGTCCTCGTCGACGCACGCGGCGATCCGCTCCTCGAGCTCCTTTCTGGACGACAGGCGCTCGGAGATCGTGAGGAGCTCCGGGTATCGGCCCTCCCGGCCGCGGAGCTCGCCCGCCAGGATGCGGGACGTCGCCAGGAGCACGCCGAGCCGGTGGATGCCCAGGGGCTCGAGCACGGCGCCCGCGGCACGGAGTTGGGCCAGGTCGCCCGCAACGTCGGGAACCGGCCCGAGAGCCCAGCTCGGATCCTCGGCCACGAAGCGCATCGTGGTCGCGACGCGCGCGAGCTCCCTCGCGACGTCGCCCTCGTCCGTGCCCGGGCGCAGCTCCAGGACCCGACGGCGACCGGGCTCACTCGACGCCCGCGCCGCGACGCGCTCGAGGACGCGCTCGAACTCCAGGACCTCGAGCGCGTGTCGGCTCATCGGCGCTCCGTCACGCTCCGCCGGCGGAGAGCTCCTCGCGGACGATGCGGTTGGCCTCCTTGCCGTCGAAGCGGCCGCGCACCGCGGCCATGACCTGGCCCATCACGGGTCCCATCTGGCCATCCCCCCCGGCGATGATCTCCCGCACGATCTCCCGCACTTCGCTCTCGCTCAGACCCTCCGGCAGGTACTCGGTGATCACCGCGGCCTGCGCGTCCTCCTGGTCGGCCAGCTCGGGGCGTCCCGCCCCGCGCATCTGGGACGACGCATCCCTGCGCTGCTTGACCGCCCTGGAGAGCACCTGCACGACCCCATCGTCGTCGAGCTCGCCACCGACCTCGATCTCCCGGTTGCGCACGTCGGCCAGGAGCGTCGAGAGCACGAGCGTGCGGAGCTTGTCACGGTCCTTGCGCGCCGCGTTCAGGTCGGCATGCATCCGGGTCTTGAGTGCGCTGGCCACGAGTGATCGACCTCGGGTCCGTGTGAACGATGCGGGTCCCGGCGGGCGCGCAAGACGCTCTGGGCGGGCCGAAAAGATACCGAACGCGACGAGCCGTGGTCAACGCGACGCGGACGCCGCGCTTCCCGGCCGGCTCCGGGAATCATCCCGGCGGCCACTCGAGCCTCCGCCCCCCCAGGACGTGCGCGTGGAGGTGCTGGACCACCTGGCCGCCGTCGTCCCCGCTGTTCAGCACCGTCCGGAATCCCCCCGGGGCGATGCCCTCGGCGCGCGCCACGTCCCGGGCGAGCAGGAGCACGTCGCCGAGCAGCCCCCGGTGCCCGTCCTCGGCGGCGTCCACCGAGCGGACGTGCTCCCTGGGAATCACGAGCACGTGCACCGGCGCCTTCGGATCGATGTCCCGAAAGGCCAGAGCCGTCTCGGATTCGGCCACCACCTCGGCGGGGATCTCCCCCGCGGCGATCCTGCAGAACAGGCAGTTCGGGTCGCCCACGATCTCCTCCCGAGCGGTCCAGCCGAGGCGCGCGCGCCGCGCCCGCGTGCTCGGGAGTCTACAGGTGCGTCCGCGCTCGGCGCGACCCCGCGCCCTCGCCGGGCTCCCCGACCCCTGACGACATGGAGGCGCTCCCGCGAAGCACGCAGCTTGGAGGGCCGCCGTGCGACGGCCCGGCTTCAACCCCTCCCGGAGGCGCACCATGAGCCCTGTCGCGATCCGTGCCGAAGAGGCCCTGCGTGATCATCTCCATCCGGCGCTGACGCTCTCCGAGCTCCTCGACCTCGTCGCTCCCCACGTCGACCGCACGATGGATGCCGGGCGTCTTCGAAGCGTGCTGGAGCTGCATCCCGAGCGCTTCCGGGTGCTCGAGC
>JBFFWJ010000333.1:0-4612 GCA_041570315.1 Longimicrobiales bacterium
CTCGCCGACGTTCCGCCGCTTGCTGCCCCTGCGGTTCTGCGCGAGGTGGTTGAGGCCCGACACCAGATCGTACCAGAAGGGGGCCCCGAGTCCCGCCAGGTATCCCGTGACGAGGACCCCGAGCACCCACAGCGACCACACCCACAGGGCCGCCTCCAACGAGGACGCGGCAGCCCCTCCGCAGCGCGGCAGCAGCCATCCCGAAGCGTTCGGGCACCCGGCCCACGGAGCGTGGTCCCAGCCGAGCGGGAGGCCGGCCGCCAGGAGGGCGTCGACGTCCGCGCGTATCGCCTGCAGGTCCTCACGCGCCGCGGCGACCGTCGCGGCGTCCGCGTCGGCCCGACCGTCCAGGAACGCAGCGTACTGCTGAAGCATCGCGTCCTGCTGGCCCAGCACTTCCGCCCTCGCCTCGTCGCTCGTCAGATAGCTCTCGACGATGTGGATCGAGTCGATGTTGAGGACGGCGGCGACGACGATGCCCGTCGCGAAGGACGCGAGCCGTGCGCGCGCGCGGAACTTCTCGCTGAAGTCCTCCCCGAGACGCTCCCACGCCGCGCCCAGCCGGTCTCCGAGCTGCGCGGCCTCGCCGCCCGCCTTCGCCTTGAGCCTCTCGCCGAGCGCCGAGGCCGACAGGCGGGACAGGAGCTCTCGCGTGCTGACCTCGACCTTGCCCTGGAGGCTCAGCTCCTCCATGAGTCCGGCGAGGACCCGCTTCGCCTCCGCGTCCGCCCGGTCGGCCGCCAGGTCGAGGCGCTCCTCCACGACCTCGCGGACATGCCTGGCGTAGAAGGTCTGGAGCTGCTCCAGGAAGAGCTGCCTGCGATAGGTCGCGCTGGCGGCCAGCTTCCCCACGACGGCGGTCACGACGGACGCTACGGCGAGCATGGTGAGGGCAAACGCCAACGCGGCATCCAACATCGGCATGGCGACCTCCTCGGTACGGGTGATCCGGGGGGAGGGCCATCGTGAGGGAGCGCCGGCCCGGCCCGCAACCGCCGGCGGCTCCGGGCCAGCTTGCCAACCCCCGTTCACCCCGGCGAGCTTATGCCCCTTCGAGGGGGGGGCGTGCCGGGCCCCGGCCCGGGGAGCGGCCGCGGAGCGACGCGGCTCGCGGCCCGCCGACGAGACCACGACGCAACTGGCGATCGCCGTGCATTTGGATTTCGAGCGCGACATCGTCGAGATTCAGGCGCAGATCGACAAGCTTCTGGATCTCGCCGATCGTAGGGGCATCGACGTGACCGATGAGGTTCGGGTCCTCCGCGGCAAGCTGGAGGAGCTGAAGCGGCGCACGTACCAGAACCTGAAGCCGCTGGAACAGGTGTACGTCGCGCGCCACCCGCAACGCCCGTACACCCTCGACTACGTCGAGCGGATCTTCACCGACTGGGTCGAGCTGCACGGGGACCGCAACTTCCGCGACGACGAGGCCATCGTCGGGGGGTGGGCGCGCCTGGGCGGCACGTCCGTGATGATCGTCGGCCAGCAGAAGGGCCGCGACATGAAGGAGAACCTGCGGCGCAACTTCGGCATGCCCCACCCCGAGGGCTATCGCAAGGCGCTCCGCCTCATGCGCCAGGCCGAGAAGTTCGGGCGACCCGTCATCACCTTCATCGACACGCCCGGCGCCTACCCCGGCATCGGCTCCGAAGAGCGCGGCATCGGGGAGGCGATCGCCTACAACCTGCGCGAGATGGCCCGGCTCAGGGTTCCCGTCGTGTCCGCGGTGATCGGCGAGGGGATGTCGGGAGGGGCGCTCGGCATCGGGGTCACGGACAGGATCCTCATGCTCGAGCACGCGATCTACTCGGTGATCTCCCCGGAGGGGTGTGCGGCGATCCTGTGGCGCTCGGCCGAGCACAAGGAGAAGGCGGCCTCCGCGCTTCGGCTGACCGCGCCGGACCTGGTCGAGCTGGGCGTCTGCGACGAGATCGTGCCGGAGCCCGAGGGGGGCGCGCACTCGGACTGGGACGAGGCCGCCCGCCTCCTCGAGCTCGCCCTCCACCGATCGGTCAAGGAGCTGGCGAAGCTCTCCAAGAAGCAGCTCCTCGAGAGCCGCTGGGCGAAGTACGAGTCCATCGGCGCGTGGCGCGAAGCGTAGGGCGGACCCGATGCCCGCCTTCGCCGAGATCTCCTTCAAGGGCAACCGCAGGGGCTATTTCAGCTACGACGCGCTGGAGCTTCGACCGGGCCAGCACGTCATCGTCCAGGCCGATCGGGGCGAGGACCTCGGTGAGGTCTCGGCGGTCGGCAAGATCGCCGAGCGCAAGTGCGCCTCCTCGGGCGGAGGGTGCGCCACGCCCGCGCCCGAGCGATCGGTGGTCCGGCTCGCGCGTGCCGACGAGGTCTCGCGCTGGCAGGCCCTGCGCGGCGACGAGGACCGCGTGCGGGCCGAGACCCGCAGGCTGGTCGCGAAGCACGGCCTGAAGATGAAGGTCACGGAGGCCGAGTGGCAGTTCGACCGCAACAAGCTGATCATCTACTTCACCGCCGAAAAGCGGGTCGACTTCCGTGAGCTCGTGCGGGACCTCGCACGCACGTTCCGGGCCCGCATCGAGCTCAGGCAGATCGGGGTCCGGGACGAGGCCGCGCTCCTCGGCGGCGTGGGGCGCTGCGGCCGGGAGCTGTGCTGCTCGACCTGGCTTCCGGAGCTGAAGCCGGTCTCGCTCCAGCTCGCCAAGGATCAACGGCTGTCGCTGAACCCCGCCCAGATCAGCGGCTGCTGTGGGCGGCTCATGTGCTGCCTGATGTACGAGCACCGGACCTACGTCGAGGCGAGGAGGAGGTTCCCGCGAGAGGGGCGCACCATCGTCACGTCTCTCGGAGAGGAGAGGGTCGTCGCCGTGGACATCTGGAGCGACATGGTCTCGCTCAGGGGGGCGGAGGGAGAGCGGCGCACGATCTCCCTGGACGCGCTGAGGAGCGAGGTCGGACAGGCAGGCCCCCGTGACCCGCGGGGAGACGACCGTTGACGGGCCCGTGCGCCCCCTCACCACGACGGACATCGTGACCGACCCACGCCGGACCTTCATCACGACCCCGATCTACTACGCGTCCGGCGAGCCGCACCTCGGGCACGCGTACACGACCATCCTCTCCGACGTCCTCGCCCGCTTCGAGCGGCAGGACGGCGCCGAGGTGCTCTTCCTGACCGGAACCGACGAGCACGGCCCCAAGATCCAGGACGAGGCCGACAAGCAGGGGATGACGCCCCTGGAGCTCTGCGACCTGATGGCCGAGCGCTTTCGCGCCGCGTGGGAGCGGCTCGGCATCTCGCACGACCGCTTCATCCGCACGACCGAGGACGAGCACAAGGCGGTGGTCACGGCCTTCCTCCAGCGGCTGTGGGACCGCGGCGAGATCTATCGGGGCTCCTACAGCGGCTGGTACTGCATCCACGAGGAGCGGTACTGGACGGAGAAGGACCTGGGACCGGACAACGCCTGCCCGGACTGCGGCCGCCCCACCACGCACCTGGAGGAGACCAACTACTTCTTCAGGATGAGCGCGTACCAGGATCGTCTGATCGCGCACATCGAGGAGAACCCCGACTGGATCGTGCCGGAGTTCCGTCGCAACGAGGTCCTGGGCTTCCTGCGCAAGCCGCTCGAGGACCTGTCGATCTCGCGTCCGAAGGCGCGCGTGTCCTGGGGGATTCCCCTCCCCTTCGACGACGACCATGTGGCGTACGTCTGGGTCGACGCGCTGATCAACTACCTGACCGCTTCGGGGGCCATCGATCCCGGGAAGCCCGCGGCGGACCAGGGCTTCGACGACGTGTCCGGGTCCTGGTGGCCGGCCGACCTCCACGTGATGGGCAAGGACATCATCACCACGCACGCGGTCTACTGGCCGACGCTCCTCATGGGGGTCGGCCTCCCGGTGCCGCGCAGGATCCTGGCGCACGGCTGGTGGGTCGTGGGCGAGACGAAGATGTCGAAGTCGCTCGGCAACGTGATCGATCCGCTCGCGCTCCGCGAGGAGTTCGGCACGGACGCGGTGCGCTGGTACCTGTTGCGGGAGATGCCCACCGGGGGCGACGCGTCGTACACCCCCGAGCGCTTTCTGACGCGGTACGAGGAGCTCGCGAACGTGCTGGGCAACCTCGCGAGCCGCGTCGCCTCGATGATCGCCAAGTACCGGGACGGCTCGGTTCCCGACGCCCCCGGTGTGGGCCTCGACGAGGTGATCGAGCAGACGCTCGAGTCCGCCCGCGCGTCGATGAGGGCGTACCGGGTCCACGAGGCGCTCGCCACCGCGATGGACCTCGCGCGGGCCGCCAACGGCTACGTCGAGGAGCGCCAGCCATGGGCCCAGGCCAAGGACGAGGCCCGGGCCGGCGAGCTCGACGAGACCCTCGCGACGCTGGCTCGGGCCCTCACCGCCCTGTGCGCGCTCTTCCAGCCGGTGGCTCCGGGCAAGATGTCGGAGCTGGCCGACCGGCTCGGGCTCGAGGGTGTGCCCACGCTGGAGGCCGTGCGCGGCATCCCCCTTGCTCACAGCAGGGTCGGCAAGGGACCTCCTCTGTTCCCGAAGGTCGAGCCTTCCTGGGCGGAAGGCGCATGAACAGAGGGGAAGCAGCCTTCCGCGGGGGGGAAGGAATGCGTCCCCA
>JBFFWJ010000334.1:0-4608 GCA_041570315.1 Longimicrobiales bacterium
TCCCGACCCCGACCTCCTGCTCGACCTCTTGGACGAGCGGGCGCAGCTCGTCACCCGGGACGAGCCCTTCGACGCCTACGCGGATCTCCCCGTCGCGGGTGCGTACGACGCGATCGCGGTCGTGGGGATGCATGCGAAGACCGGCAGCCGTGGCTTCGCGTCGCACACCTACACGCTCGGCATCGATTTCGTGCTCAACGGCATGGCCGTCACCGAGACCGAGCTCGTCGGCTATTCCTGGGGGCGCGTAGGCGTTCCGGTCATCTTCGCGTCGGGCGACGACCGGCTCGCGGCGGACCTCACGGGGACGATGCCGTGGATCGAGTTCGTGACGGTCAAGACGGCGACGTCGGCCTCCACGGCCGATCCCCGTCCGGTCGCCGAGGCGCGGGCCGACCTCGTCGCGGGTGCGCGCGAGGCGATGCGGGAGTGGCGGGCGGCGCGCGCGATGCGGCTGACCGAGCCCGTGCGGGCGACGCTTCGCGCGGTGCCGCCGGCCGACCTCTCGGTTCTGGCGGCCGTGCCCGGGATCGCCTACGCCGACCAGCGCGTGACCTTCGATGCCGTGGATTTCCGTGCCGCCTACGACGGCCTCGTCGGCCTGGTGGCCGTGGCTCGCGGCGGCTACGCCTCGGTCATGGCGGAGGTCGGGCGCTCCCTGGGCGGCGCGGGATTCGGGGTCGCGTACTCGGATGCGCTCTTCGGCCGCTGGCTCGATTTCGAGTCCGGACGCTGGTCGCCGCCGGAGCTTACGCCGCCCCCACCCAGGATCCATCACGGATTTCGCTGACCGGGTCCGTGCAACGGAACCGTCGGCCCCGGCATCCGACTCAGGGTCGGCGAAACCGTGCGCCCGAAGGCGTCGTAGTGAGGGCGTGCGAGGGTGGTGGGGTGGTCACGGGGTTCCGGTCCGACCGGGATGGTGGCGAGGACGACGATGAGCGTGGACGAACGGATCCGATTCCTGCTGCGGACTGCGGTCCGAGAGGAAGGACGGGGTGATCTCCGGATCGCCCGGCTGTTTCGACGGATGGCGGAGGAGTTGCGCGCCGGTGAGAGCGTCCTCTCCCCGGCCGATGGCCCTGTCTCGGGGGCTTTCGCCGACTGATCCGCGTGGGCCGAATCCCAGGGTCCGAAGAAGCCCGGCAGCCTCGCGGCGGCCGGGCTTCTTCTCGTCCCGGAGACCCACGGCCTGCCGGCGGGCTACCCTGGACAGTCCACGCGCTCGAGCGCCCACGAGGGCCCTCGGCCGTCGCGACCCTCGATCCGGGGTCGGAGGCTTCGCGTCCCGATCCTCGCGTAGACGATGCGCACCGGAAAGTCGTGCTCGAGATTCTCGAACACGTACTCCCCGTCGGTGCGGACGAGCGGGAATCCGTGCTCGGAGATCACGCCTCGGGGGTAGGGCCAGAGCGTCACGCCGGTCCCATCCTCGACGAGCCTCGCGAACTCCCAGTCCACGACCCGACCGTCCCGGTGGAAGCGGGTCGTTCCCAGCATCACGCCCCCGTCCGCACGGGTCCACTGCTCCTCGACGCGAAGCGCTCCCGTGGTCCCCGCCCAGCACCCCGCCAGGAACCCGAGCTCGTCGAGCGTCGGCGGGGCTTGGGCGATCGCGGGGGCCGCGGCGCACGCGGCCAGGATCGCCAGGACGACCGTCGCGCTGCCCCGCGCTCCCCGTGAAGACAATGGCTTCCCACCTCCTCCGCCGGGCTGTCGCCCGTAGGGGGCTTCCCGGATCCCCCCGGGTCCGCCCTCGTTTTAACTTGTATGGCCCTGCCGGCCCCGGGGATAGATCGTCAGGGGCCCGAACCTTCGAGGAAGAACGGCACCATGAAGCGATATCAGCTACTTGCGACCTTGCTGATCCTGGCTGCCTGCGGGGGCGGGGACGCTCCCGGGGACGCCCCGGACGAGGCACCCTCCGCCGGGTCGGCGGCCGCGCCCGCAGCCGGCGCGATGCCGGCGCCCCCCACGGGACCGCTCACGATTCCCGAATGGTACGCCGTCGACCACGACGCGCGCACGGTCTCGATGACCGTGACCGCGGGCTCGACGTCGGACAACAACTACTGGAACTTCAACGGCGCGATCAAGGGTGAGCTGGCGATCAGCGTTCCCGAAGGCTACACGGTCACGATCGAGCTCGTGAACCAGGATCCGAACATGGCGCACAGCCTCGGGATCCAGGCCGACTACACGAATCCGGCGATGCCGCCGGCGCCGAACCCGGTCTTCGAGGGTGCGATCACCCCGAACCCCCAGTCCATGATCGACGGCACGATGCCGGGGCAGTCCGCCACGATCGAGTTCGTGGCTTCGACCGCGGGCTCGTACACCATGCTGTGCTACGTGCCCGGGCATACCGCCCTGGGGATGTGGCTGTACTTCGACGTCTCCCCGGAGGGGGAGGCCGGCGTCCGGGGGCTCTGAGCCGCGTTCCCCTGCGTGTGGCTCGTCCGGGGGCGCTCAGCCGCCCTCGGACGTGCCCCCGCCTCTCTCCAACGTCGGGCCCCGGAGCGCCACCGGCTCACGGTGTGACCCCGATCGCAGGTTGACGGTCTCGACGAAGACCGAGAAGCCCATCGCGAAGTAGATGTACCCCTTCGGGATGTGCTGGCCCATGCCGTCCGCTACGAGCGACATCCCGATGAGCAGCAGGAAGGAGAGGGCGAGCACCTTCACGGTCGGATGGCGGCTGACCCACAGGCTGAGGCCCTCGGCCGAGACGATCATGATGAAGCCGGCCACGAGGATGGCGATCACCATCACGGGCAGATGCTCGGCCACGCCCACCGCGGTGATCACCGAGTCGAGCGAGAAGACGATGTCCAGAAGCGCGATCTGGACGATCACCGTCGCGAAGGAGGCGGAGCGATCGGCGGCGGATCGGCTTCCGTCTTCGCCCTCGAGCTTGTGATGGATCTCGCGCGTCGACTTGGCGAGCAGGAACATCCCGCCCGCGATCAGGATGAGGTCACGCCCCGAGACCGGGTGGTCGAGCACGGTGAAGAGCGTCTGGGTGAGCCGCATGATCCAGACGATCGAGAAGAGCAGGACGATACGGGTGCCGATCGCGATCGCGAGCCCGACCCGGCGCGCCCGCGCCCTCACCTCCTCCCGGACGCGGTCCGCCAGGATCGCCACGAAGATGATGTTGTCGATGCCGAGCACGATCTCCAGCACCGTGAGGGTGAGCAGGGCGACCCAGGCTTCCGGGCTGCTGATCCATTCCATGGGTTGAGGAGGAGGTTCGGGTGGGCGTCACGCACCGCGGCACGTACCCCGCAGGCTCGGGGGCGGTGCGCCGAGGGGTGGCAAGGTATCCCCTCGGCGACGTCGATCCCAGGAGCCACGCGCCCGCGGGGACCGAGCGCTCGCGTCCGCGACCCGCCGATGGCGGTGCGCATCCGCTCTCCGCCTGTCGTCGAAACCGGCTTCCCCCGGAGCGCGTAGGGCCGAGTGTTCGCTGGTACAGGGAGGGGCGAGGGATGAGAACGCTCTTGCAGGACCTGAAGTTCGGCTCGCGCGTGATCAGGAGGGCTCCGGTCGTGACCGGGGTCGCGGTCCTCTCGCTGGCGCTGGGCATCGCCGCCAACGCGTCGATGTTCTCGCTCCTGAACGCTTTCCTGTTCGAGCCCTTTCCGTACGTCGACCAGGACCGGCTCGTCCTGATCCGCTCGCTGCGCCAGGGCGACGGGATGGACCTGGCCGGAGGCGTCGCGGTCCCGAGCTTCCGCGACTATCTCGAGGCGAGCCAGAGCCTCGAAAGCGGCATGCTGTACACGACGGAGATCGCGAACCTCTCCGGCCTGGACGTTCCCGAGCAGCTCTCCGTGGTGCTCGCGACCCCCTCGATCTTCGAGGTGCTCGGCGTCCCCCCGGCGCTGGGACGCGGCTTTCGCGCGGAGGAGGGTGCCGAGGGCTCGGGCGACGTTCTCGTGCTCCACCACGACTACTGGCAGAGGCGCTTCTTCGGTGATCGCGACGTCCTCGGGCGCTCGGTATCGCTCGACGGCGAGCCGTACACGATCATCGGGGTGATGCCCGAGGGGTTCGACCTGGTTCCGGCCAACGTCCAGGCCTTCCGTCCGACCGACTTCGCGGACCGCCTCGAAGACAGGCGGTCGCGGGGCCACCTCGCCTTCGGCCGACTGCGAGACGGGGCCACGGTGGAGCAGGCCCGGCTCGAGATCGAGTCCCGCCACGCGCGCCTCGCCGGCGAGTTCCCCGAGGCCTTGCGTGACTTCGACGTCGTCGTGCAGGGAGCGCGCGAGTTCTTCCCGGGACCCACCGATACGCAATTGATCCGGGTCCTGACCGTGGTGACGCTCTTCGGCCTGCTGATCGCGTGCGCGAACATCGCGAACCTCCTCCTGAGCCGCGCGGAAGAGCGACAGAAGGAGGTGGCCGTGCGCGCTGCCCTGGGAGCCGGGCGCCCGCGGATCCTGCGGCAGCTCCTGACCGAGAGCGTGCTGATGGGCACGCTCGGCGGCGCGCTCGGCGTCGTGCTGTCGGTCTGGGTGGTGCGCTGGCTGGGCACGGCCATGCCGCCCGAGCTTCCCGACGCGTTCACGCCGGAGCTCTCGCCTGAGGTCGTGCTCGCGA
>JBFFWJ010000335.1:0-4607 GCA_041570315.1 Longimicrobiales bacterium
GCGACCTGTCGCTGCAGTGGGGCTCGGACCCCGTCTCGCAGGGCGTCCGCAACTATCAGCCCCTCTACGTGCTGCAAGAGGATGCCTTCATCACCGGCGAGCAGCTCGAGGACGCCGTCGCGGGACGCGACCCGCAGTTCAACCAGTCCCAGGTGCAGTTCACGCTGTCCCGCGCCGGCGGTCGGCAGTTCGCTCGCTTCAGCGGAGCGAACGTCGGGCGGTACCTCGCCATCGTCCTCGACGGCGAGGTCATGAGCGCGCCCGTCATCCGGGACCGGATCGGGGCGCGGGGACAGATCGAGATGGGGCAGGGCACGCCGCTCGAGGAGGCGCGGGACCTCGCGCTCGTCCTGAGGGCCGGAGCGTTGCCCGCTCGGGTGAACATCATCGAGGAGCGCACGGTCGGGCCGTCGCTCGGCCAGGACTCGATCGACCAGGGCCAGATCGCCGGGATGGTCGGAATCGCCTTCGTGGTCGTGATCATGATGGTCTACTACGGCATGGCGGGCGTGCTGGCGGTGGGTGCGCTGGCGGTCTACGTCCTGCTCGTCCTGGGAGGGCTGGCCGGGATCAACGCGACGCTGACCGTCCCGGGCATCGCGGGCCTGATCCTCTCGATCGGCATGGCGGTGGACGCCAACGTGCTGATCTTCGAGCGCATCAGGGAGGAGCTCGCGCACGGGCGTGCGACGCGCACCGCGGTCGACGAGGGGTTCCAGCACGCGCTGTCGGCGATCGTGGACGCCAACATCACGACGCTCATCACCGCCTTGATCCTCTTCAACTTCGGTACGGGACCGGTGCGCGGCTTCGCCGTGACGCTCTCGATCGGGATCGTCGCGTCCTTCTTCTCGGCCCTCTTCGTGACCCGCTCCCTCTTCCTGGTGTACCTGAACGGGAAGAAGGCGACGGATCCCATCAGCATCTGAGCCCATGAGACTCTTCCAGAACGCCGACTACCGCTTCATCGAAAAGCGCAAGGTGGCGTACGTCGTGTCGGGCGTCACGCTGCTCGCGGGCATCGCGGCGATGGTGTTCAACGTCTTCAGCTTCGGCACGTGGTTGCGGTACGGTGTGGACTTCGAGGGGGGCTCTCTCGTACAGGTCCGCTTCGAGCAGGCGATGGCGGTCGGAGACCTTCGCTCGGCGCTAGGGGGTGCGAGCGCGCCGGAGGTCACCCAGTACGGGGCGGTCGAGGAGAACGAGTTCGTCATCCGGGCGCCGCTGGCCGAGGACGCCTCGATCACCGAGGTCGCGGATCAGCTCGAGAATCAGCTCCGGGCGAGCCTCGGCGACGTTCAGTTCGAGGTGCGCAACACCGAGCTCGTGGGGGCCAAGGTCGGCGAGGAGCTCCAGACGAAGGCGCTGCTCGCCATCCTCTTCTCGATGCTGCTGACGCTCGTCTACCTCGCCTTTCGCTTCGAGCTGCGCTTCGGCCTGGCCGCGGTGATCGCCACCGCGCACGACATCCTGATCACGCTCGGCTTCCTCGCGGCCTTCCGCGTGGAGATCGCGCTGCCGACGGTGGCCGCGATCCTGACGATTCTCGGATACTCGCTGAACGACACGATCGTCGTGTTCGACCGGATCCGAGAGAACATGCAGATGAAGGGGGCCCGCAAGCGCGACCCGGTGGATCTGGTGAACCAGTCGATCAACGAGACGCTGCCCCGGACCGTGCTCACCTCCGGAACGACCCTCGTGGTGCTGATGTCCCTGCTCATCCTCGGGGGTGCCGTGCTCCGGGACTTCACGATCGTGCTCATCCTGGGTGTGCTGATCGGGACGTACTCGTCGATCTTCGTGGCGTCGCCGGCGCTCATCGAGATCCAGAAGCGCTGGGGCGTCGGAAAGGCCGGAGACCGGAAGAAGAAGGAGCGGCCCCAGCCCGCCACGGTGTGAGCGAGTACTTCGACAGCCACTGTCATCTGACGGACACCGCCTTCCGGGACGACCGGGGGGCGGTGTTGCGTAGGGCGGCCGACGCGGGTGTCTCCCGTGTCGTGACCATCGCGTCGGGCGTCGACGACGCGCTCGCCGCCGTGCGGCTCGCCGAGGGCCGGGAGCGGCTGTGGTGCACGGCCGGCGTGCACCCTCACGGGGCGGGCGAGGCCCCGCTGGACGCCCTGGAACGCGTGAGGGCTCTGGCCGTCGAGCACGACGTCGTCGTGGCCATCGGCGAGACCGGGCTCGACTACCACTACGACAACGCCCCGCGCGCCGTGCAGCGCGCGCTCTTCGACCGGCATCTCGAGCTGGGGGCCGAGCTGGACCTGCCCGTCGTGGTGCACGCTCGGGACGCGGATTCCGACGTCGCGGCCGCGCTGCGGGGCATGCCGCCCGGGACGCGCGGCGTCCTCCACTGCTTCACGGGCGGCGACCGTGCCTTCGGCGAGGCGATGGCCCGAGGCTGGTACGTCTCCTTCTCGGGCATCGCGTCGTTCCCCTCGTTCGGTCCGGTCGCCCTGCTTCGCGAGGTCCCGGCGGACCGCCTCCTCATCGAGACCGACGCCCCGTACCTGTCGCCCGTGCCGAAGCGCGGCAAGCGCAACGAGCCGGCGAACGCGGTGCACGTCGCCGAGGCGGTGGCGCGCCACCTCGAGGAGGAGCCGGCCGACGTCGGGCGCAGGACGACCGAGAACGCCTGCCGGTTCTATCGGGTCGGATAGCGGCGTGGCGCGGCGAATCCAGATCCTCCCGGACGCGGTGGCGAACCAGATCGCCGCCGGGGAGGCCGTGGAGCGTCCCGCCTCGGTCGTGAAGGAGCTGGCCGAGAACGCGCTCGACGCGCGTGCGACCCGCGTGGAGGTCGCGATCGAGCGAGGCGGCAAGCGCCGCATCCGGGTGACCGACGACGGCGTGGGGATGGGGCGCGAGGACGCGCTGCTGTGCCTGGACCGGCACGCCACGAGCAAGATCTCGAGCGCCGACGATTTGGCCGGAGTCCGCACGTTCGGCTTTCGCGGGGAGGCGATCCCATCCATCGCGGCGGTGTCCCGCCTGACGATCGAGACGTGGGACGGCGAAGGCGAGGTCGGCACGCGCCTGGCCGTGACCGGGGGACGCATCAGCCAGGTCTCGGACTTCACGCGCAGGCGGGGCACGACGGTCGACGTGCGCGACCTGTTCTTCAATGCGCCCGTCCGGGCCCGCTTCCTGAAGGCCGTGAACGCCGAGACGCGGGCCGTGGCCGAGGCGCTCACGGGCCTGGCGCTGGCCAACCCCGGTGTGGCGTTCCTCCTCACCTCGGACGGGCGTACGCTCGTGGATCTGGCGTCCGGCACGGATGCGGCGGCGCGCATCGGGGAGCTGTGGGGGAGGGAGGAGAGCGCGACGTTGATCGCTGCTGCCGCCTCGGAGGGAGGGCTCGAAGTGCGGGGGCTGGTCCAGCGCCCGGACGCGGCGAAGCCCGGTCTGGGCAGACGCTTCCTCTTCGTGAACGGTCGGCCTTTCAGGGCGCCCGACCTGGTGCGCGCGGCCGAGCTCGGCTACCGGACCACGGTCCCGCAGGGTGCGCGGCCGTGGCTCTTTCTCTACCTCAGCGCGCCGGCGGGCGACGTGGACGTGAACGTGCACCCGGCCAAGTCCGAGGTCCGCTTCCACGATCCGACGCGGGTGGAGGCGCTCCTCGAGCGTGCGACCCGTGAGGCGCTCGAGGGCGAGGCGAGCTCGGCGACCTTCGACGCTCAGCTCGCGCCGCCTGCACTGGCGGTCAGGGAGCCCGGCCCGGGACGCGCCCACGGCTCCCCGGCCGGCGCGGACAGCCAGATGGCGCTCTTCGTCTCCACCGACGACGACGGTCCTTCCGGGGACCGGCCGGCCGGGGCGCGGGTCCCCGAGCCCGGGGCGGCCAGGCCTCGGCTCTGGCAGGTCCTCGACACCTACGTGCTCGCCGAGACCCGTGACGGGATCCTGATCGTGGACCAGCACTCCGCGCACGAGAGGATTCTCTTCGAGCGGCTCATGAAGGCCTTCGCCGCCGGCGGACAAGCGGGCCAGCGGCTCCTCTTCCCGCTCACGCTGCGCCTCACCGCCCCGGAGGTGGATTGCGTGACGAGCCTGAGCGGGATCCTCGGCCGCGCCGGCTTCGAGGTCGAGGGTTTCGGGGGCGACACCATGATCGTTCACGCGGTGCCCGATCCCCATCGCTACTTCGATGCCGAGCGCGCCCTCCGCGAGATGATCGCCGAGCTGACGCAAGGCTCCGAGCTCGTGCGCTCCGCGCGCAACCAGCACGAGCGCATCGCGATGACCTTCGCGTGCAAGGGAGCGATCAAGGCGGGTCAGCGCCTGTCGGAAGTGGAGATGCAGGAGCTCTTCGATCAGCTCTTCGCCACGGAGCTCCCCCATCACGACGTCCACGGGCGACCGACCGTGGTCCGCCTGTCCTCGGCCGAGCTGGCGCGCAAGTTCGGGCGGTCGTGAGCGGGCGCCCGCGGTTCCTCGCCATCACGGGGCCGACCGCGTCGGGCAAGACCGAGCTGTCGCTCGCGGTCGCGGAGCGTGTCCCCTCCGAGATCGTCTCGATGGACTCCCGCCAGGTATACCGCGGGATGGACATCGCAACCGACAAGGTCGACGAGCCCGCTCGGCTCCGGGTGCCGCAC
>JBFFWJ010000336.1:0-4579 GCA_041570315.1 Longimicrobiales bacterium
ACCTGAAAGAGGATCGAGTTGTCGGCTTTCCCTTCCCAGATCACGGTGCCCAGGCCGCAACCGGTGTTGTTGTCGGCCTGGCCGGCAACCCCAATGTCGGTAAAAGCACCGTTTTTAACGCCCTGACCGGCCTGCGGCAGCACACCGGCAACTGGCCCGGCAAGACCGTGGTCCGGGCCGAGGGCGCCTTCGAGCACGAGGGTCGGCGCGTGAAGGTCGTCGACCTCCCGGGCACGTACTCGCTGCAGGCGGGAAGCGCCGACGAGGAGGTGGCGCGGGACTTCGTCCTCTTCGGCCGCCCCGACGTGACCGTCGTGGTCGTGGACGCCACCCGCCTGGAGCGCAACCTGAATCTGGTTCTCCAGATCCTCGAGATCACCGACCGGGTGGTGGTCTTCCTGAACCTGATGGACGAGGCCCGCAGGCACGGTATCGCTCTGGACCCGGCCAAGCTGGAGGAGCAGCTCGGCGTGCCCGTCGTGCCGGGCACCGCGCGGGAGGGAATCGGGATTCCCGCGCTCCTCGGCGCCGCGCACGCCGTCGCCACCGGTGCGCTCCGGCCCCGGCCGCTGCGGCTGGAGCGTCACGCGCCGGACGTCGAGGCCGCCATCGCGGAGCTGGTGCCCGTCGTGGAGGAGACCTTCCCGGACGTGCCCAACCCGAGGTGGGTCGCGCTCCGGCTCCTCAACGCCGACGAGGCCGTTCAGGAAGCCGTGCGCTCCGGAGAGCTGGGCCAGCTCGCCCGCGACGATTCGGGCGCGATGCTCGAGCCTCCCCCGGAGGCGGAGCGACAGCGGCTCCTCGACGGAGCGATGAGGCTCCGGTGGGATCTCCCCCCCGACTTCCACGACCTGATCACCGAGCACCTCTACGCGGAGGCCGAGAGGGTGGCCGGCCGGGTGCGGAAGCGGGGGGTCGAGCGGGTGGGGTTCGACCTCGACCGCAAGCTCGACGAGCTGCTGACGAGCAAGGTGCTGGGCTTTCCGCTCATGCTGCTCATCCTGGCGGTGGTCTTCTGGATCACCATCGAGGGCGCGAACGTGCCGTCCTCGATGCTCGCCACGCTCCTCATCGACAACGGGCACGCGTGGCTGAAGGGGGTGGCCGGGGCCCTCTCGCTGCCCTGGTGGCTGGACGGCTTCCTCCTCGATGGCGTCTACCTGGCGACGGCGTGGGTGATCAGCGTCATGCTGCCCCCCATGGCGATCTTCTTCCCGCTCTTCACGCTGCTCGAGGACTTCGGCTACCTGCCCCGGGTCGCCTTCAACCTCGACGGCCTGTTCAAGAAGGCCGGGGCGCACGGCAAGCAGGCGCTCACCATGTGCATGGGCTTCGGCTGCAACGCCGCCGGCGTCGTGTCGACCCGCGTGATCGACAGCCCGCGCGAGCGGCTGATCGCGATCATCACGAACAACTTCTCGCTCTGCAACGGCCGGTGGCCCACCCAGATCCTCGTCGCGACGATCTTCATCGGCGCCCTCGCGCCCGCCCACCTCGGCGGCCTCGTGAGCGCCGCGGCCGTGGTCGGGATCGCGCTCCTCGGCATCGTGATGATGTTCCTGACGTCCTGGGCGCTGTCGCGGACCGTGCTCCGCGGGGAGGCCACGAGCTTCAGCCTCGAGCTCCCGCCGTACCGGCCGCCGCGCATCCTCCAGACGCTGTACACGTCGGTCATCGACCGCACGCTGATCGTGCTGTGGCGCGCGGTGGTCTTCGCCGTCCCGGCGGGCGCCGTGATCTGGCTGGTGTCCAACCTGTCGGTGGGAGGCGTCAGCCTCGCGGAGCACGCGGTGGGGGCGTTGAACCCGTTGGGCCTGCTGATCGGCCTCAACGGCGTGATCCTGCTCGCCTACGTGGTCGCCGTCCCCGCCAACGAGATCGTGATCCCGACGGTCCTGATGCTCACGGTGCTCGTGACGCCGGAGCTGGCGGGGCTCGGAGAGGGGAGCGGGGTGATGTTCGAGCGGGGCGCGGGCGCGACCGAGTCGCTCCTGCGGACCGGGGGCTGGACGCTGCTGACGGCCGTCAACCTCATGCTCTTCAGCCTCCTCCACAATCCCTGCTCGACCACCATCTACACGATCTACAAGGAGACCCGGAGCGTGCGCTGGACCACCGTGGCGACCGCGCTCCCCGTTGCGCTGGGCCTCGTCGTCTGCTTCCTCGTCGCCCAGGTCTGGAGGCTGCTGGCGGCGTGAGCGAGCTTGTCGGCTCTTCCTTGCGACTCCCCGTCCCCTAGGAGATGCCGATGGACTGGCAAGGGATGCTGAACCAGGCGACGACCGTCGTCGCGGAGTGGACGCCCAAGGTGCTGGGCGCGCTCGCGGTGCTCTTCTTCGGACGCATTCTGGCGGGCTGGATCCGGAACGCCGCGAGGAGGGCGCTGAAGGCCTCTTCGATCGACGACATCCTGATCCCGTTCCTGTCCGGCACGATCTACTTCGTGCTGATCGCGATGGTGGCGGTCACCGCGGTGGGCGTGCTCGGTGTCGGCACGGCCTCCTTCGTCGCCGTGCTCGGCGCCGCGGGCCTGGCGATCGCGTTGGCGTTCCAGGGCACGTTCTCCAACTTCGCCGCCGGAATCATGCTCCTGACCTTCCGCCCCTTCGACGTGGGGGACTTCGTGGAGGTCGGGGGGCAGGCGGGATCCGTGGAGGGTGTCGGGATCTTCTCCTGCATCCTCCACACGCCGGACAACGTCCAGATCACCGTACCCAACTCCGACATCTTCGGCGCGACCATCAAGAACTATTCGGCGAACGACACGCGTCGCATCGACCTCGTCGTGGGGGTGGCGTACGGCGACGACCTCGGCGTGGCGGTCCGCACGTGCCAGGACGTGGTCTCGGCGGACTCCCGGGTCCTCGCGGATCCCGAGCCGGTGGTCGCCGTGAGCGAGCTCGGAGACTCCTCGGTCAACCTCGTGGTCCGGCCGTGGGTCAGGACGGACGACTACTGGATCGCGCGCTGGGATCTGACCCGCGCGCTCAAGGAGGGCCTCGAGGCCGCCGGCTGCTCGATCCCCTTCCCGCAGCGCGACGTGCACCTCTTCCCGCAGTCGGGCGGAGGATCCGGCGGAGTCCCGATCAGCCCGGCGTGACGTCCCCGAGGCCGACCGCCCGCGTGACCTCGGCGCCGTAGAGGAACACGAGCGAAGAGTAGTAGACCCACGTCATCAGCACGACGAGGGAGGCCGCGGCCCCGTACATGGAGCCGATGGCGGCTCGCGCGAGGTAGATCCCGACGACCCACTGTCCGGCGAAGTGCAGGACCGCGGTCACCGTGCCGCCGAGCGCGGCCTCGCGCCAGGGTACGGGTGCGGCCGGCAGGACGCGCAGCACGATGGTGAAGACCGTGACCAGCGTGGCGACGGACACGACCATGTCCGCGTGCGCGAAGACCGGGATTGGCAGCCGGCCGCCCAGCCGATGGGTGAGTGCGGCCACGACCACGCTGGCCGTCATGGAGGCGAGGAGCACGAGGCCCACGATGCCGACGAAGAGGAGCGCGACCAGCTTCCGGCGGAGGAACCCGACCACCCGTCCCTCCTCGCGGGGCGCGACCCCCCACACCCGACGCAGCGCGGCCTGGAGCTGCGAGAGCACCGCCGTCGCCGAGAAGAGGAAGATCACGATCGCGATCCCGGTGGACAGGAGGGCCTCCCCGCCGGGGATCGTGGCTTCGGTGACCACGGACTCGACGAGGGCGGCCGCCTCCGGTCCGACCGAGGTCGTCAGCGCGTCCGTGATGCGGTCACGAACCGAGGCGCGTCCCCACGCCGCCGCGCCGAGCCACACGAGGAGGACGGACAGGGGGGCGAGCGACGTCAGCGAGTAGAAGGCGATCGCCGCGCTCCGCGCGGGCGCCTCGTGGTCGGCCCACCTCTCCAGGGCACGCCACAGGAGAGACCGGAAGCTCCGAAGGCGGGTCATGGCTCCCACGGCTGCGCCCGCCCGTCTCTTCGGGGGCCCCTCATCGGCCTCGCTCGACTCGGTAGAGGAGGTCCGCGCTCGTGGAGCGTCCGCTCTCCGCCTGAAGCGTCCAGCGCCCGGAGAGCAGGTAGCGCAGTCGGAAGGTGCTGATGGGCTCGAAGAGTCCGACGCCGTACGAGACGTACAGAGCGGGGGACAGGTATTTGCCCGCGACGAGCGATGCCTCTTCGAGTGGACCGTCGGCGGCCACCCGGACCTCGGCGAGGCCGAAACGCTGGGCGATCCGGCCGGCCAGCACGTTCCCTTCGCGGATCCCCAGCGCGACGGCTGCGTTCGCCACGCGGTTTCCCTCCGAGGACGACGCCATGCCGAGCGGGTGACCCAGCACGATGTAGGCGAGGGCCTCGCTCTCCATCATGGGCGGCTGTGAGAAGATCGTCACCACGGGCCTCCTGAGCGTCCCGGACACCTGGAGGCCCGCGACCACCCCGTCCTGGGCGGTGCGCGACGCCCGGATGTCGAGCCCCGGGTTGTCGGCGGCGCCCCCGGCGAAGAGGATGCGCCCCCGCTCCATGGCCAGCTCCTGACCGTAGGCCCGGTAGCTTCCGTTGGCCAACGTGACCTCGCCGGTCGCCGTCGTCGTGCCC
>JBFFWJ010000337.1:0-4555 GCA_041570315.1 Longimicrobiales bacterium
ACGGCCAGGATGCGGTCGTTCTGGACTCCCACGCGATTCTCGCTGAGGTGCCACGTCCACTGACCCAGGGTGATCCGGTTGTGCCCGGAGGGAAGCGTCCAGAGCTCGTCGACCCGGCGGGGGGTAGCCAGCCCCTCCCGGTCCTCCTCCGCCTGCTGCGCGGGGGCGGGGTGGGGGATCAGCGAGCCGAGCAGGAGCGAGAGGAGCGCGCCGCGCCAGACCCGGCCCGAGGGTCCGTTTGGCCAGGGCTGTGCCATCGTCGTTGCCACCGTCCTGCTCGCTCCCGGGGTCGACTTCGAGCATCCGAACCGGGAAGCTCGCGTCCGACGTGCGCATCCGGAAGTAGGCGCGCGGATGGCGAGCGGTCGCCGTCCGGCATCGGAGGCGTTGGGCTCGGCCGGGGTTCGGTGCGATCTTCCACTCCCTTCCTGCGGGAGCGGCGCGGTTGACCCTGCTCGTCACCACATTGGCTCCGATCTTCGGCCTGGTGCTGCTGGGATTCGGGGCGGTGCGCCTGGGCGTCATCGATGCGCGGGGCGTGCGGGGGCTGGTGCTCTTCGTGTTCACCTTCGCGATCCCCGCGCTGCTCGTTCGGAGCCTCGCCGACGTCGAGCTGCCCGACGACATCGAGTGGGGCTTCCTCGTGGCCTTCTACGCCGGCTCGTTCGCGACGTACGGCGTGGGCATGGCCGTGGGCCGCGTGGGCTTTCAGCGGGCTCTGCCCGACCAGGCTCTCTTCGGAATGGCGGCCTCGTACTCGAACCTGGTGATGATGGGCATCCCCGTCGTGCTGACGGCGCTCGGCCCGGAGGCGTCGTTGCCGATGCTGCTCATCATCGGCTTTCACTCGGCGACCTTCATGCCCGTGACGGTGGGGCTGATCCAGCTCGGCAGGGGCGGGCGGGGCTCGCTGGCCCGCCAGCTTCCCTCGGTATTCGTGGAGACCCTGCGGAACCCCATCGTCGTGGCGATCCTGCTCGGCTTCGCGCTGAACGTCGCCGGGGTGCCGCTGTGGGGAGGGCTGGATCGGATTCTCGAGCTCCTCGGCGCGGCGGCGGTGCCCTGCGCCCTGTTCGCGATGGGCGGAGCGCTCGCCGGGTACTCGCTGCGCGGCGAGCTTCGGCCGGCGGCCGCGCTGGCGGCGCTCAAGCTGGCCGTGCACCCGTTCGCGGTCTGGCTCGTCGGCGTCCCGATCCTGGGGCTCGAGGGACTCTGGGTCCAGGTCGCGGTGCTGCTGGCGGCGATGCCCAGCGCCGTCAACTCCTACATCTTCGGGGCCCGCTACGAGGTCTCGGCGGAGGTGGCCGCGCGCGCGGTGCTTCTCGGGACGATCGCCTCGGTCGTCACGATCTCCGTCGTGCTGGCCGTCCTGCCGCGCTAGGCTGGTCCCTCACGGCCCGTTGAGCGATTCTGTCTGCGGTCGCGTACACGGGAGTGAAACGGAGCAAGGCATGGTCGATCGACGAGGCTTTCTGAAGACGACGACCCTCGGCGGCGCGGGCCTCGCGCTCGGACCCGCCGCCTGCGGGCCCGCGGGGACCACGGCCCCGAGCGCGGGAGGATCGATGCAGGTGCCGCCCTTCGAGCTCGACGAGGTCACGGTCGCGGAGCTGCAGCGCAGCATGGAGGCGGGAGAGCGCAGCGCGCGATCGATCGTGGAGCTCTACCTGGGGCGCATCGACGCGCTCGATGGGCAGGGCCCCGAGCTCCGCTCGATCATCGAGACCAATCCGGACGCGCTGCGCCTCGCGGAGGAGCTCGACGAGGAGCGGCGCGTCGACGGTCCGCGCGGTCCCCTGCACGGCATCCCCGTCGCGATCAAGGACAACATCGACACCCACGACGGAATGACGACCACCGCCGGGTCGCTCGCGTTGGAGGGATCCGTGCCGCCGCAGGACTCCTTCATCGCCCGCAAGCTGCGCGAGGCCGGGGCGATCATCCTCGCCAAGGCGAACATGAGCGAGTGGGCGTATTTCCGCGGGGAGCGCGCGACCAGCGGGTGGTCCGCGCGCGGGGGGCAGTGCCGGAACCCCTACGCGCTCGACCGCAACCCGTGCGGCTCGAGCTCCGGGTCGGGCGTGGCGGCGTCGGCCAATCTGGCCGCGCTCACGATCGGGACCGAGACGGGGGGCTCGATCATGTGCCCGTCCTCGATCAACGGCGTCGTCGGCATCAAGCCCACGGTCGGGCTGTGGAGCCGCTCGGGCGTGATCCCGATCTCCCACTCGCAGGACACGGCCGGCCCGATGTGCAGGACGGTGAGGGATGCGGCGATCCTGCTCGGCGCGGTCACCGGGATCGACCCGCGGGATCCGGCCACGGCCGCGAGCGCGGACAACGCGCACGCCGACTACACGCAGTTCCTGGACGAGGGCGGGCTCCGCGGCGCGCGCATCGGGGTGGCGCGCAGCTTCACCGGGTTCGACCCCCGGGTCGTCGCGCTGTTCGAGGACGCGATCGAGGCCATGAGGCTGAGCGGTGCGGTGATCGTCGATCCGGCGGACCTCAGCCCCGCGGCGTGGAACGACCCCCTTTCGCTCGTCCTGCTGGAGTACGAGTTCAAGGCCGACCTGAACGCGTACCTCGCCACGCTCGGCCCGGACGCGCCGGTCAGGAGCCTCGCCGAGATCATCGACTTCAACGAGCGCAACGCCGACCGCGAGATGCCGTACTTCGGGCAGGAGCGCATGATCGCGGCCCAGGCGCGCGGTCCTCTCACCGACCCCGAGTACCTGAACGCGGTGCGCACGATCCAGCGCGCCAACCGCGAGGACGGGATCGACGCGCTCATGGACGAGCACGAGCTCGACGCGATCATCGCGCCGACGATGGACCTGCCCTGGCCCACGGACCACATCAAGGGGGACCGCCTGGACGGCGGAAGCAGCGCGGGCCCGGCGGCGATCGCCGGGTACCCCGACGTCAGCGTCCCCATGGGCTTCGTGGCCGGGCTCCCCGTGGGCGTCTCCTTCTTCGGCCGCGCGTGGAGCGAGCCGACGCTCCTTCGGATCGCGTACGCGTACGAGCAGGCCACCGGCCACCGGCGCCCGCCCGGGTTCGCGGAGACGCTCGGCTAGGCGCGGCGGACGACGAGGGCGTGCTCCATCTGGTCGCGCACGTCGGCGTGCCGCTGCTCGTCGCGCGCCTGTTCTACCGGGACGGGTGGCCGGTGGCCGCGCTGGTGCTCGTCGGCACGATGGTCGTCGACCTCGACCACCTCCTGGCGGAGCCGGTCTACGATGCGGCGCGCTGCTCGATCGGCTTCCATCCCCTCCACACCTGGCCCGCGATGATCGCCTACGTCGCGGCCTTCTCCCTCCCGCTCGTCCCGGCGCGCACGGAGCCACGCGTCGCTCGGCCATGGCCTCGGCTCACGCACCTGGTCGGGCTGGGTCTCCTCGTCCACATGGGATTGGACGCGCTCGACTGTGTGACCTGAGGGGCGCCCGTCCGGGGTGGCCCCCTCTCGTCCGGCTCCGGACCGCCCGCTACGTTGAGCCGACCTCCCCGCGAAGCCCTCACGGAGTCGTACCATGCCGGTCCCCGCCGTCCAGCCCCGCATCCGTCCGATCGCACTCTCGGCCCTCACCGCCCTCGCCGCGCTCGCGGCCTGCTCCGCTCCCGAGCGGGCCGACCCCGAGGCGGCCCTCGTCGAGCGGGCGCGCGGCATCCACGAGCGGGTGATCACGCTCGACACGCACGACGACATCAGCCCGGCCAACTTCACCGCCGAGCGCAACTATACGATGGACCTGGAGACGCAGGTCAACCTGCCGAAGATGGAGGCGGGAGGGCTCGACGTGTCCTGGATGATCGTCTACGTCGGACAGGGCCCGCTCACGCCCGAAGGGTTCGACGACGCCTACGGCCAGGCGATCGCCAAGTTCGAGGCGATCCACCGGCTCACGGAGGAGATCGCCCCGGATCGCATCGAGCTCGCGCTGACCTCCGACGACGTGCGGCGCATCGTGGCGTCGGGGAAGAAGGTGGCGATGATCGGGGTCGAGAACGGGTACCCGATCGGCACCGACGCAGGCCGCGTGCAGGAGTTCTGGGAGCGCGGCGGACGCTACATGTCCCTCGCGCACAACGGCCACAGCCAGCTCTCCGACTCGAACACCGGTGAGCGGGACGGCGAGTGGCTGCACGGGGGGCTGAGCGACCTCGGACGCGAGGTGATCGCCGAGATGAACCGCTGGGGGATCATGATCGACATCTCGCATCCCTCGAAGGAGGCGAACCTGGAGGCCATGCGCCTCAGCCGGGCCCCGGTGATCGCCTCGCACTCGGCGGCCCGGGCTCTGAACGACCACAGCCGCAACCTCGACGACGAGCAGCTGATGGCGCTGCGCGACAACGGGGGCGTGGTGCAGACCGTCGCCTTCCGCAGCTACCTGAACGGCCCGAAGAACTCCGCCTACCAGGAGGCGCGCCAGGGGCTGATCGCCGAGGTGGCCGGGGAGATGGACTTCGAGGTGCTGGGCGGCCGCGGCGGGCGCGGCGGCCGGGGCGCGCTGCAGGCGATGGCCGAGGAGGAGCGCGAGGCCTACCT
>JBFFWJ010000338.1:0-4548 GCA_041570315.1 Longimicrobiales bacterium
GAGGGGCTCAACTTCGCGGCCGTGCAGCAGTGCCCGTTGATCCTGATGGTCGAGGCCAACCAGTGGGCCTTTTCCACGCCGACCGCCAAGAACACGCGGGTGGCGAGCTTCACCGAGAAGGGGCCCGGCTACGGGATCGGTGCCGAGTCCGTGGACGGGACCGACGTGCTGGCGGTCTTCGACGCCGTGCGGCGGGCGGCCGCCCTGGCGCGTTCGGGCGACGGGGTGCGCATGGTCGAGCTGCGCTACTTCCGTCGCCTCGGGCACGCCCAGCACGATCCGCAGGACTACGTGGACCCCGAGGTGATCCGCACGTGGGAGGAGCGGGACCCGATCGAGTCCTTCCGACGTCGGATGCTCCGGTCGGGGTGGGCGACGGGCGCCGAGTTGGAGGCGATCGAGGCCGATGCCTTCGAGCGGTGCAGGGAGGCGGCGGAGCAGGCGATCGCGGAGCCGGTTCCCGACGGTCCGGATGCCGTCGACGGCGTCTACACGGACCTGCGCTTGCCCCACCCGTGGACGCGCGCGCAGCACCCGGATCCGAAGGTCGACCACCACCCCGCGCACGGCTGACGTCACCATGGACCGACCGGTACCCGAGCACCTGCTCAAGACCAAGCGCCGCGAGCCCGTCACGCTGCTGGAGGCCGTCAGCGAGGCGCTCTTCGAGGAGATGCAGCGGGACGAGGCCGTCTTCCTCCTCGGGGAGGACATCGGCGTCTACGGGGGAGCCTTCAAGGTGACCCGGGGCTTCCTCGAGCACTTCGGAGCCGAGCGCGTCATCGACACCCCCATCGCCGAGGGGGGCTTCACCGGCGCGGCGGCCGGCGCCGCCCACATGGGCCTGAGGCCCGTGGTCGAGATGCAGTTCATGGATTTCGTCTCCCCCGCGTACGACGTCATCACCAACTACATCGCGACGTCGCTGTACCGAGGCGCGGGCCCGTTGCCGCTCGTGATCCGCGGGCCCGTGGGCGGGGGAAACCGCGGTGGCCCCTTCCACTCGCAGAACGTCGAGATGGCCTTCTTCCACACGCCGGGCCTGAAGATCGTCTATCCGAGCACCGCGTACGACGCCAAGGGGCTGCTCAAGGCCGCGATCCGTGACGACAACCCGGTGATCTTCGAGGAGCACAAGGGCCTGTACCGAGCGCCCGGGCTCCGCGAGGTCCTGCCGGAAGACGACTACGTGGTGCCGCTGGGGGAGGCGCGGATCGTGCGCGAGGGAGCGGACCTCACGATCGTCACCTACGGCGCCATGGTGCACAGGAGCGTGGATGCCGCGGGGGTGCTGGAGGACGAGGACGGCGTCTCCGTGGAGGTCCTGGACCTGAGAACGCTCCTGCCCCTCGACGAGGACGCGATCGTCGAAAGCGTCAAGAAGACCGGCAAGCTCCTCGTGGTGCACGAGGACACGCGCACGGGCGGCATCGCCGGCGAGATCGCGATGCGGGTGAGCGAGAAGGCCTTCGAATGGCTGGACGGGCCCATGCTGCGCGTGACCGCCATCGACGCGCCGGTGCCTTACTCGGGCACCCTGGAGGATTACTTTCTACCGCAGACCGACGACGTCGTGACGGCGGCGCGGTATCTCGCGGCGTACTGAGCGAACGCGAAACCGGGAGAAGCGGAGCGTGGCTCGAATCGAAGTGCCGATGCCCCAGATGGGAGAGTCCATCGCCGAGGGCACGGTCTCCCAGTGGCTCAAGCAGGTCGGCGATGCGGTCGAGCGCGACGAGCCGATCCTGGAGATCTCGACGGACAAGGTCGATGCCGAGATCCCGGCGCCCTCCTCGGGGACGCTCGTGGAGATCGCCGTGCAAGAGGGCGAGACGGTCGAGGTGGGGACGGTCGTCGCCTACATCGACCCGCAAGGAGGGGCGCCGGCGGTCGCGCCTCCCGCGAGCGAATCCGAGCCCGACGAGTCGGGGTCCGACGAGTCGGGGCGCGAGGAGTCGGGGCCCGAGCCCCCCGTGGCGGAAGAGGCGTTGCAGGAGGCCGCCGCAGCGCCGCCGCCGGCTGCGGCGCCGCCGCCTCTGCCTCCGGTCGCGGCTCCGGAGGCTGGCTCGGCCGCGGGCGAAGGCCACGCACCCGGCGGCGCACAGAGCGCCGAAGAGCGGCTCAGGACGCGCTCGACGCCGGTCGTGCGCCGGATCGCCGCGGAGCACGGGGTGGACATCGCGCGCGTCCCGGGCACGGGTCACGCCGGGCGCGTCACCAAGCAGGACATCCTCGGATACATCGACTCCCGGGCCGCCGCGTCGCCCGGGCCGGCCCGGGCGCCCGCCCCGGCGCCTGCGGCGGAGCCGGCGCCGGTCGGAGCCGTGGCCGTGGCCGTGGCGACTCCGTCCGACCTGTGGACGGCGTTCTATCGCGAGGTGAAGCATCCCGAGTATGCGGTGCGGGCGGCCGACCGGGTCGAGCCGATGGACAAGATCCGACGGCTCACGGCGGAGCACATGGTGCTCGCGAAGCGGGTCGCACCGCACGTGCACTCCTTCATCGAGATCGACTTCACCGCGATCGACCGGATCCGGGCTGCCAGCAGGTCGCGCTGGGAGGCCCAGGGCGCTCGCGTCAGCTACACGGCCTTCGTCGCCTGGGCGGTCTCGCGCGTCCTGCGCGAGTACCCGATGGTCAACTCCGCGGTGTCGGGCAACAACGTCATCTTCCGCGGCAACGTGAACCTGGGCATGGCGGTGGATCTGAATCCGGGCCTCATCGTGCCGGTGGTCCACGACGCCGACTACCTCGGCCTGGTCGGGATCGGCAACAAGATCGTCGACCTGGCGACGCGGGCCCGCGAGCGCAAGCTGATGCCCGACGAGATCCAGGGCGCCACCTTCACGATCACGAACCCAGGCGTCCTCGGCACGCTGGTGGGCCTCCCCGTCATTCCCAAGGGAACGTCCGCCATCCTCGGGACGGGTGCGATCGAGAAGCGCGTGGTCGCGGTGACCGATCCCGTCACGGGCACGGACTCCGTGGCGATCCGCAAGCGCTCCCTCTTCTCGCTCGGCTACGACCACCGGATCGTGGACGGCGCCGACGCCGCGCGGTTCCTGGCGAGCCTCAAGGAGACGCTGGAGAGCTTTCCCGAAGACGCGTGAGCGCGGCGAGCTCCTCCGGCCCCGGTCTCCGGTCCCATGGGCTCGCGGGGCTTGCGCGTCCCGGCGGGCGCGCCGGGACCCGCCCGCGGGCGTAGCGTGACGGTCCGCAGGCGGCTTCGGGTGCTCGACGAGGGCGTCCTGCCGTACCGGGAGGCTCTCGACCGGCAGAGCGAACTGGTGCGGCGCAGGAGGGCCGCGGAGATCCCCGACACGCTGGTCCTCCTCGAGCACCCCCACGTCATCACGCTCGGCTCGAGCTCCGACCCCGCTCACGTGCTGATCACGGCCGCCGAGCGGGAGCGGAGGGGCATCGAGCTCGTCGAGACGGGACGCGGGGGCGACGTCACCTACCACGGACCGGGTCAGCTCGTCGCGTATCCGATTCTCGACCTCAAGCCGGACCGACAAGACCTGCACGCCTATCTGCGAGATCTGGAGGAGGTGCTCATCCGCGTTGCGCGAGCGTTCGGCGTCCCGGCCGGACGGAGTCGGGACGCGACGGGGGTGTGGACGGACGGGGGCAAGCTCGCGGCCATCGGCGTGCGGGTGTCCTCGGGGTGGATCACCTCGCACGGAGTCGCGCTGAACGTCAGCACCGACCTGACGCAGTTCCATTCGATCGTCCCGTGCGGCATCCCGGACCGCGGCGTCACCTCCCTGGAGCGAGAGCTCGGGCTCGCCCCCGCGCGCGACGAGGTCGCCGGCGAGCTCGCTCGGCACTTCGGAGAGGTCTTCGACCGCGAGATTATTGTCGGATAGACAACATTCTCGTGGCCTTCAAAGGGTCTGGAGCAGGGGGGGCAGGGTCCCAGATTCGGCAAGTTCCAAGCGGTACGATCCCTGTAGCGTGGGAAAGGATGTTCCCTAAATCAAATGTTTACCCACCGTCCCACTCGGAGTTCGAAAGCTGCTGAGGCAAACGATATAACTCATTGTCTCAGAGTTAGTTGTGGTATCTTGTTCAGATCTTCATGTGTTTCCTCCAGGTGGCCTTGCACTCGACCGTTGCCTTCCGTATCTATCCTTCGCGCTTCGGATACGGCTCATCGAGATCGATGGCGTTGGTCATCCCTCGCATGATTCCGAAACGTGGGTCGCCGGGTGCGACGGCACAGCGGCGGCAGGCGAACCAGGGCTTGGGAGACCTGGGGAGCCCGACGGGGGAGGTCGCTGGCCCCCGCCGAACAGCCCCGAAGAAATGAGAGAGAGAGCTCTGGGGCGCCTCCGGTCGCGGGCCGCGCGACACAACGGAGGAAGGGAGAAAGGCCCAGCCGCCTTCACGAGGGCGGTCCCAAGCAAGGGCCCGGTAACCCGCCAGCGCAGTGGGGCGACTGGACGGCACTCGTGACGCGCCGCCACAGGCCTCCGAGGGGGCGGCCCAGGTTGCAGCTTGCTGCGATCTGGGCCGCTCCGCATTTGTGCCCCTCGAGTCCGTCGC
>JBFFWJ010000339.1:0-4532 GCA_041570315.1 Longimicrobiales bacterium
GAAGCCCGGAGCCCCTCGTGTCTCGGGGGGACGGCGCGGTGGGAGCGGTGCTAGAAGGCCAGGCCCGCCTTGAGCACGAAGGGGTTGCCCAGATCGACGGTGGAGGGGATCTCGCCCCCGCGCGGGTCCGCGAACTCGAACATGCCCTCGACGAAGAGCGACACGGCGAAGTTCAGCTGAACGCCGAGGCCGAGCACACCGCCCGTCGTCGAGCCGACGTCGTCCTGGCGGTACTGGAGCCCACCGAGGAGATACGGCTTCACGATGGGAGACGGGAGGCCGAAGTTGGCCGTGGCCTGCGCGGTCCACAGGCTGCACTCGAGGCCGACGGGACAGTTCGTGAAGTAATAGTCGCCCGACCCCACCAGCCAGAAGAACGGAAGGATCGGCGGGCTGACGACCACGCGGGCCCCGAGTCCGAACGTTCCGGCGAGAGCGTATTCCTCCGTGACCCCGGCGATCGCGATGTCTTCGACGCTCGAGATGACGGATCCCTGGATCCCGAAGTTGAGCTGGGCCCGCGACTCGGCCGGGACGACGGCGAGCGCGAGCGCGGCGGACAGCGTGAGCAGAGTACGACGCATGTGGACCCCCCCCTTTTTCGCGAACAAACGTTCCTCTTCCAGTATGCTCCCGGCACGCGCCAAAGCAACGAAAAAAAACCGGCGTGACGGGGGTCCCCCCGAGGACCGCCCCGTCCAGGGCGGCGGGAGCGTGGGCAGACAGGAGGGGAGGACGCGCTCAGAGCGGGATGCGCATCCCCTCCGTGGCCACCTCGAAGCCCCGCCGACGGATCTCGGCCGCCTCGGCGCTGTCCTCGAAGAGGGCGGGATTCGTGTTGTTGAGGTGCGTGAAGACGACGCGGGCGCCGCGGTCGACCCGCCCCTGCAGCCGGTCCATCGACGACGGCACGAGCGGATGGGGAATGTCGCGGATGTCACGCCCGGGCACCTCTTCGGCGGAGTAGAAGGAGGCATCCACGAGGGCCACGTCCACGGACGCCACCACGTCCTCCACGTCGAGCTCCCACCGCTCCCACGAATCGATGTCGGGCAGGTACAGCACGGTCGCCGTGGGGCCGCGGAACATCCATCCGACCGTATCCGAGTACTCCGGGCGGTGCGGGACGAGCAGGGCACGCACCTCGAGCCGGTCGTCGACACGGTGCCAGCGTCCCGGCTCCGTGGGGCGCAGGTCCAGCCGCCCCTCCCGCACCATGAGGTCCCAAGGGCCGTTCGTCCTCAGGAAGTCGGCCATCGCCGCGGTGCAGTACGTGGGCGTGGGCGCCATCCCGAGACCCTCGCGCCCGAGCACCGCCAGGCCCGCGTAGTGGCCGATGTGGGCGTGCGTGAGGAAGATCCCGTCGAACGGCCTCCGCTCGCCCGCCCGCGCGCGGAAGCCCGGCTCCTCGATCAGGTCGAGCTGGCGCGTGACGTCCGGCGTCACGTCCACGAGGTAGTAGCGCTGCGCCTCCGGCTCGACGAGGGCGAGCGAGGCGGCGTAGCGCGGGGACGCTCGGCCCCGCGCTCGCTCGCAGCGTTCGGCATAGCATCCCACCTGGGGCATGCCGGCGTCCTGGGCGATCCCGAGAACGAGCGCATAGGGGCCCGCCTGCCCGCCCGGGAAGGACGGGTGGCCGGCCGCCGTGGCCAGGTGCGCACGGAGACGCTCCGGGGCCAGCAGCGCGACCGCGGTCGAGGCCGACAGGAACCGGCGACGGGAGAGGCTCATCTCGTCAATAGACGGGTTCGCATGCGGATCGGCGAGAGGTGGTTACCTTACCGCGCTCGTATAACCGCCCGGCGGCGCCACGGGTCCGGACACGGCCCGAGCGTCGGCCCGGGCCCGGAGACCGGAAGCGCCCATGGCGAAAAAGGAGTCGTTCGACATCTCGACCGGCGTCGATCTGCAGGAAGTCGACAACGCGGTCAACCAGACGATCAAGGAGACCAGGACCCGCTACGACTTCAAGGGGACCGACTGCACGGTGGAGCTCGACCGGGCGGCCGGCGCCGTCAGGCTGGAGGCCGACGACGAGTACCGTCTCAAGCAGCTCGTGGGCGTGCTGCGCGAGAAGCTCGCGCGCCGGCAGGTCCCGCTGAAGAACCTCGACGAGGGCCGCGTGGAGATCGGGTCGCTGGGCCGGGCGAGGCAGGTCGTCGCCCTGAAGAACGGCATCGACCAGGATACGGCGAAGAGGATCGTGAAGGACGTCAAGGCGGGCGGCTTCAAGAAGGCGCAGGTCCAGATCCAGGGCGACGAGCTGCGGGTGACCTCCCCTTCGCGCGACGAGCTCCAGGAGATCATCCGCTTCTTGAAGGGCAACGACTACGGCCTGGAGTTGATGTTCGGGAACTATCGATGAGCGACCCGCTCTCGCTCTCCCTCGACCGCCTCGCGTCGGCGCTGCGGGCTGGTGCGCTGCGCGCCACCGAGGTCGTCGAGGCCGCGCTGGCCCGTCACGAGCGCCTCGGTCCGCGTCTGCACGCCTACAAGCTCTTCGACGCCGAAGCCGCCCTCGCGGCGGCCCGCGCGGCCGACGAGCGGCTGGCGGCGGACGACGACCCGCCGCCGCTCACCGGAATCCCGATTTCGGTGAAGGACCTCTACGGCGTCGACGGGCTGCCGACCTTCGCGGGCACGACCCGTGCCCTGCCGGAGCGCTGGTCCCGCGACGCCTGGCTCGTCCGACGCCTGCGCGACGCCGGAGCGATCATCGTCGGCAAGACGCACATGGTCGAGATGGCCTTCGGGGGTGTCGGGCTCAATCCGAGCTGGGAGACGCCCCGCAATCCCTGGGATGCGGGCACGCACCGGATTCCCGGGGGCTCGTCGTCGGGAGCGGGCGTGAGCCTCTGGGAGGGCTCGGCTCTCGTCGCGCTCGGCTCCGACACCGGTGGATCGATCCGCATCCCCGCGGCGCTCACGGGTACGGTGGGCCAGCGCACGACCAAGGGGCGATGGCCGACGACGGGCGTCGTGCCCCTCAGCCCCACGTTCGACACGGTCGGAGCGCTCACGCGCACGGTCGAGGACAGCGCCTACTTCTTCGGCTGCGTGGATCCCGACCGCGGGAACCCCATGGCCCTCCTGGCCGAGCTCGCCCGCACGCGGCTGGCCGAGACGAGGATCGCGGTGCCCGTCTGCGAGATCCAGAAGGCGTGCCAGCCCGACATCGGTGACGTCCTCCACGGCGCCCTGGGCGAGCTCGGCTCCGCCGGGGCACGCCTCTCGGAGGTCGACGGCCGGCTCCTCGACCAGGCTTTCGACCTGTCGCTGGGGGGAGGCACGATCGCCGCGACGGAGTGCCGGCAGTTCCTTCAGAGCGAGCTGCCCGGCTGGCTCGAGACCCTCCACCCGATCGTCGGAGATCGGGTCGCGCGGGCCGTCTCCACGCTCGACCCCCTCTACGAGCACGGCATCGCGGAGCAGAAGCGCCTGGCCTCCGAGGCACACCGCCTCTTCGAGCACGCGGACGTCCTGGCGATGCCCGCGAACCTGATCACGCCGCCCGCCGTGAGCGGCGTGGACGACCACGGGGGTCTCGAGCGGTACCTCGCCCTCAACCGCACGATCCTCCGGCCGACCTACCCGGTGAGCGTGCTGGGCCTCACCGCCATCAGCGTCCCCGTCGGCCTGGACGGCTGTGCCATGCCCGTCGGCCTGCAGCTCGTCGCGCCCGGGGGCCGCGACGAGGAGCTGTTGGGCGTGGCGCTCGCGGTCGAGCGGGAGCTGGGGTCGGCCGCCCAGCGGCTCGGGACGCCGCCGGCCCTGCTCGTCTAGGCGGCCGCCGTCCGTCCGGGGCTATCCCCCCGCCTGGATCTCCGCGGCCACCGCCTGGACCTCGTCGAGCACCCGGAGCAGGTTGCCGCTCCACAGCATCCCGATGTCCTCTTCGGAATAGCCGCGCCGCACCAGCTCGAGCGTGACGTTGAACGTCTCCGAGGCGTCGTCCCATCCCGTCACGCCGCCGCCACCGTCGAAGTCGGAGCTGATGCCGACGTGCTCCAGGCCGATCAGCTCGACCAGGTAGTCGATGTGGTCGACGAGGTCGGCGACGTCGACGGGCGCGGGCCCGCCGGCTTCCTCCAGCCGCGCATCGGCCTCGGCCTGCACGCGCTCCAGCCCGCCCAGGTAGGCCTCGCGCTCCTCCTCGGCCATCGCCTGCAGCGCGCCCCGGCCGCCACGCCCGCCGCGGCCGCCCAGCACCTCGAAGTCCATCTCCCCGGCCACCTCGGCGATCAGCCCCTGGCGCGCCTCCTGGTAGGCGGAGTTCTTCGGGGCGTTCAGGTAGCTGCGGAAGGCGACGGTCTGCACCACGCCCCCGTTCTCCTTCAGCGCGAGGAGCTGCTCGTCGTCCATGTTGCGGCTGTGGTCACCGAGCGCGCGGGCCGCCGAGTGCGACGCGATCACCGGCGCGCGGGACAGCTCCATCGCCTGGAGGTTGGACGTCTTCGCCGGGTGCGAGATGTCGATCATGATGCCCACGCGGTTCATCTCCGCGACGGCCTGTCGGCCGAGGTCGCTCAGGC
>JBFFWJ010000340.1:0-4530 GCA_041570315.1 Longimicrobiales bacterium
CAGCTTGGCCACGCCGACCGTGTTCGTGTCCGTTACGAACCATACGGAGTTCGTCTCGGGATCGAAGTACATGTGGCGGATCGTCCCGCCGCCGCTCTCCACCGCCACCTCGCTGAAGAACTCCTCGGTCATCGGATCGAACCCGACGAACTTGTTGGGCTGCACGCCGGTCTCGACGACCCAGATCCTGTCGGAGTCGTCCACGGCCATGCCGTACGGGCGCGAGCCTTCTCCGCTCGGCAGCGGGAACTCGGTGACCGTGCCCGTCTCGGGATCGAGGCGTCCCAGCGTGCCCCGGGTCCAGTCACCGTACCAGATGATGTCGTCCGAGGTGATCCCGATGCGGCGCGGGAGCGCGTTGTCCGGCAGCGTGTAGGTCTCGAGCTCGAAGGTCTCGGGATCGACCGTGCCGATGTGGTTCGTGTTGAAGAGGGCGATCCAGGGGCGGTCCCGGGAGTCCACCACGATCCCGTAGGGGCGGCTCGAGCTGCCCCGGCGGGCTCCCTCGACGCTCATCGACTCGACCAGGCGCACCTCACCGGTGTCCTTCCAGAACTTGCCGATGAAGTTGCCCTGCTGGACGGTGAACCACATGTCGCCCCGGGAGTCGAAGACGAGGGTGTGGGGGTCGGCCGCGCGCTCGTCGGGCATCATGTGCTTCTCGATCGAGCCGGTGCTCGGATCCAGGACGCCGATGTGGCGCGCGCGGTTGCCGGTGTAGAACACCGTTCCGTTCGGGGCGACCACGAGATTGTGCGGGCCCGCGCCCGCCTCCAGGTCGAACCTGGTGAACTCGCCGCTCTGCGGGTCGAGGGCGGCGACGTAGTCGCTCCTCTGGCCGACGAACCAGACGCGTCCGTCGGGTCCGACCATCGGGTCCCGGGGTCGGGAGTCCTCGTACGGGACCATCCACTCCTGGAGCTCCGGATCGGCCAGGGCCTGGGCGGCCGCGGGCGGGGCGGGGAGGAGGAGCAGGGCTGTGAGGATCGGCAGGAGAGTCTTGGAACGCATCGTGAGCCTCCGGTGGGAGCGGCACTCCACGAGGCGGTGGGGTCCATCGAAGCCCGCCCGCTCTCGCGCGGACAACATGGCACCGGGGCGGCGGGCGCGCACCTGGCCGGCCGCGCATGGCCCGGCCCCGAGCCGCGCGGGCACGGGGCGTGGAGCCGACCCGGAGAAGGTCGCGGGGCCGGTCCGGGCTCCCTAGCTTGCTGCTCCCTTTCAGACGCTACGACCGGAGGACCGGGGTTGATCGCGGACGACTCGTGCTCACGACGTGACTTTCTTCGCCGCTCGGCGTGCGCGGCCCACATCGGCTGGATGGGCTTGGCCGTGCCCGTCGGAAGGCGGCGCGCATGGCCGGGCCAGGAGCGGTTTCCCGTCGTCGCGTCCGAGCCCTGGGGGCGCATCGAGAGGATCGCCGAGGGCATCTGGGCGCTCGTGTCCGACCCCCTGGCCGACCGGACGACGCTCTGCAACGGCGGCATCGTGGCGGGCCGGGCGGGGGTCGTGGTCGTGGAGGCGTTCGGGTCCGACGAGGGCGCCGGCTGGATGGTCGCGCAGGCGAGGCGCCTCACCGGGCGTGCTCCGACCCACCTGGTCCTGACCCACTACCACGGTGACCACACGGGGGGGCTGAGAGGCGCGACCCGGGGTGACGACCCGCAGGTCGTGGCGACCGGGGTGACGCGCGACCTCACCCTGGCGCGCAATCGGGGAGCTCCGGCGGACCTGCTGCAGGGGGCGCGGGAGCTCGACGGGCGGCGGCCGACGGAGATCGATCTCGGCGACCGCTCGGTGATCGTCGTGCCGCGTCGCGGGCACACCGACTCCGACGTCACGGTCGAGATCCCGGAGCAGGGCGTCGTCTTCTGCGGGGACCTCGTGTGGAACGGGATGTTTCCCAACTACGTGGACGCCGTCCCGTCCCGGCTCGCGCAGGCCGTCCGGCTCATCCGGGCTCGTGGTGCGCGCACCTACGTCCCGGGTCACGGGCCCCTCGCCGACGACCGGGCGCTCGACCGCTACCTGGAGCTGCTCGACGACGTGGAGGCCGCGGCGCGCGGCGCGATCGAGAGGGGGATGACGGCCGAGGAGGCCGGCGACCTCTACCGGCTGCCCGCCGGCCTCGAGGAGTGGACGCTGTTCAACCCCGCCTACTTCGGCCGGGCCATCGGCGCGTGGATGGCCGAATTGGGGGACGCATGAGCAGGCGTGGCACGATCGCGATCCTGACGGGCGGGGGCGACGTGCCGGGTCTGAACCCGGCCATCCGGGCCGTCACGCTCAGGGCGGTGCGGGACGGGTACCGTGTCCTCGGCATCCGCCGTGGCTGGGGCGGCCTGGTCGACCTCGTCCCGGACGCGGAGGCCGACAACTCGGGCGCGGTGGTCGAGCTGACGCCCGACGTCGTCCGCAAGGTCGGGCGAACGGGAGGCACGTTCCTGCACTCGTCGCGCACGCGCCCCAGCCATCTGCCCAAGGCCTTCGTGCCGCCCCACCTCCAGGACCGGTATCGGGACGAGGTGAACGACGTCACGCCGGCGATCCTCGAGAACCTCGACTTCCTCGGCGTGGACACGCTCATCCCCATCGGCGGGGACGACACCCTCTCCTACGGGCACCGCCTGCACCAGGAGGGGGCGAAGGTCATCGCGATCCCGAAGACGATGGACAACGACGTGCCCGGCACCGACTACTGCATCGGGTTCAGCACCTGCGTGACGCGCACGATCGAGCTCACGCACAGGCTGCGCACGTCGGCCGGATCGCACGAGCGCATCCTCGTGATCGAGGTCTTCGGGCGCTACGCGGGATACACGGCGCTCGTCCCGGCCATGGCCGGCGCCGCGGACCGCTGCGTCATCCCCGAGCATCCCTTCGACGTCGAGCGGCTCGTCGAGCTCCTCGTGGCGGATCGGAACACGAACCCCAGCGGCTACTCCGTCGTGCTCGTCTCCGAAGGCGCCAGGATGCGGGGACAGGGCAGCATGGTCTTCTCCCATCAGGAGGCCGATCAGTACGGTCACCGCAAGCTGGGCGGGATCGGTGACTACGTCGCGGAGGAGATCAAGCGGTTGAGCCCAGGGTTCAACCAGGGGCGCACGGTCAACGTCATCAGCCAGCGGCTCGGCTACCTCGTCCGCAGCGGGGACCCCGACGCGCTCGACTCCATCGTGCCGATGGCGTTCGGAAACCTCGCCTTCGACCTCGTCGAGAAAGGCCAGAGCGGGCTCCTCGTCTCGGTTCGCAAGGGGATGTACGACCGGGTCCCGATCGACGCGGTCGTGGGCGAGAAGAAGTCGGTCGACGTCGAGCACTTCTACGAGGCCGAGCGTCTCCGGCCGAAGTACACGACGCTGGCTGGGAAGCCGCTCTTCATCATGACGGACGCCTGAGCGAGACGGCGCTCGCGGAGACCGGGCGCCGCAGCGAGGTGACGGGGGGGGGCGCGGCGTCGGGCCGACCCGTCAGGCCCGGGGCCCCCGCGTTTCCCTTCCCTCAGCCCCGGGGCTCCCGCGTCTCGCTTCCCTCAGCCCCGGGGCCGCAGGGAGCGTCCCACGCGAGCCGCACGATGACCAGGGGGGCGGTGCGCGCCAGCACGACGACCCTGCCGGGGCACTCGGCCTCGAGCGCGTCGAGGGCGTCCCCGTGCAGGATGCCCCCCTGCTCGAGGACCAGGTGGTCGATCCCGCTCGTCCGCCAGAGGGAGATCTGCTCCTCCGCGGTGCCCCACATGGGCGCGTCCGGATCGACGCTGCGGGGATCGAAGCGCACGCTCGGCGAGACCGTCCAGCCACCGTGCAGGTGAAGCGCCGCCCAGTACTCGGGGGCGCCGACCACGGCCCCGTCCGGCGCCGTGCGGCTCAGGACCTCGACCGCGGCGGCGAGGCGCTCGGCGCGCAGGCGGTACGGAGCCACCGGCCAATCCCTCGCGACCCGCGCGGCGGTCACGACGGAGTAGGCGGAGATCCAAGCGACACCCGCCGCGATCACGACCCGACGCATCCGCTCGGCACGCAGCCGCTCCCACATCGTGACGCCTCCCAGCACCAGCAGCCCGACCAGGAGCGGGTGCAGGGGCACGAGGAGGCGGCGGTCGAGATACGGCCACAGGAGGAGCATGCCCACGTAGATCGGGACGAACCAGCCGAAGGGTGGAAAGCGGCGCGATGCGTGGCGCAGCCCGACGCCCACGAGCAGCGCCGCCGGGACGGCGGCGGCCAGGAGCCACCACCCGTACAGGCCCGGCAGGAGCAGGAGGGCCATGCGCTCGCCGATACCGAGCGCGTGAGCGGGCAGGCCGGCGAGGAAGGCCCCCGGCGCGGCGACGGTCTGATCCGCGAGCCAGGGCCCGTACGAGCCCAGCAGGTCCCGCGTCCCTTCCGGGATCTCCGCGCTGCGCATCCCCGACCACCAGCTCCACGCCCCCGTCAGCAGCAGCGCAGGCCCCGCGACCGTCGCCGCCCACGCGAGCCGCCGGCGGGCGACGAAGGCGAGGCCGAAGCCGAGCACGAGCGCGAGGCCGGC